>DATABW010000322.1:0-9772 GCA_036259375.1 Woeseiaceae bacterium | reverse complement strand
GTACGGGTAAGCCTCGTCGTCGTAGGTCGCCTGCAGCCTCTGCTGGATCAGGCGCAGGTAGACGCGATAGGGCATGTCGCGATGACGCGCCGGCACGGCATGGTAGGCCTGCTGGAAAACCGGTGTGTACTCGTCGATTTTGCGTTGTATCGCCTGGTCGACGCCGATGCGCGAGCTCGACTGGCTGAGTTTGGCCGAGAGTTTCGCGCACTCGCGGTAGTAAAGGTCGAGGATCAGCGAACGTTGCCGCGCCATCGTCGAGCGTATCGTCTTGGCGTTGACGTTCGGGTTACCGTCCATGTCGCCGCCCACCCAGGAGGCAAAGCGGACCAGCAAGGGCACGTGTAAGCTCCCGGCGTCCTCGCCGTAGACGCGAAGGGCGGCATGCTCGACGTCTTCGTAGAACGGCGGCATCGCCCGGTACAGCACGTCCGTTACGAAGAACAGCACGTGCTCGAGTTCGTCGGCTACCGTCATCTGCTCCGACGGATGTTCGTTGGTCTGCCAGCCGGTCGTCGCTTCGAGTTTGATATTTTCGATGCTGACCTTGATTTCCTGTTCGGTCATCGTCGGGTTCAGCATTTCCACCAGGCGCCGCACGATGTTCTGCTCTTTGCGCAGTATCGTCCGGCGCGTCGGCTCCGTGGGATGCGCGGTAAACACCGGCTCGATCAGCAGCGAGTCGAGCAGTTGCTGCAGCGCGGCCAGGTCCAGACCGGCCGCTTTCAGCTTGAGGAACGTGTCCTCGAGCCCACCCGGCTGGTAGTCGCCTTCCTGGCGCAGGTATTCCCGGCGCCGCCGGATCCGGTGCACCTTTTCGGCGGTGTTGACCATCTGGAAATAAGTCGAGAACGAGCGGATGACTTCGAGCGCGAAGTCGATGTCCAGGTCGCGCACGAGACGGTCGAGTTCCTCGCCGGGCTTCTCGTTACCCTCGCGTCGCCGGATCGCGCGCACGCGAGCGTCCTCGACGAATTCATAAAGCTGATCGCCGCCCTGCTCTTTCAGGAGCTCGCCCACCAGCCGTCCGAGGGTGCGCACGTCGTCGCGGAGCGCCTGATCCTTGTGCTCGAAGGTGATGTCCTGCCTGCGCAGCGCTTTCTGCATTCCGGAGGAGGTGCTAGTCGCGAAAGTTTTCGAACTGGAGCGGCAGCCCTGCGTCCGCTTCCTTCAGCAGCGCGATAACGGCCTGGAGGTCGTCCCGCTTCTTGCCCGTGACCCGGAGCTTCTCCCCCTGTATCGCTGCCTGCACCTTCAGCTTGCTGGCTTTGATCTTCTTGACGAGATCTCGCGCGAGCGGCGTATCGATGCCCTGCCGCAGCACGACCTGCTGCCGCGCCTCGCTGCCGGTGATCTCCGGCTCCTCTTCCTTCATGCAGGCAATGTCGATACCGCGCTTTGCGAGCTTCTGGCGCAGGATCGTGAGCATCTGCTCGAGCTGGAACTCGGTTCCACTCTTGAGCAGGATGACCTGCCCGTCCTGCTCGAACTTCGATCCCGTGCCCTTGAAATCAAAGCGCGTATCGACCTCGCGGTTCGCCTGGTCGACGGCGTTCCTCGCTTCGTGCGCATCGAACTCGCTGACAACGTCGAATGACGGCATGGTTGCTCCCGTTGGGGCCCGTGAGGGGCCACGGCTCGCGCGAATGCAGGTCATGCAGGAGCGATTACCTGCCTCACGGGCGACCGGTCCCGAAGTGTAGCGCACTGGTGCTGCGCATACGCCTTGTCCGGCATGCAAATCACCGTGAGAAGGCCGGAAATTCGGAAGGCAGGCGATCCTGGCGGAACGCACACTCGTGGCACGTCCACGGAAGGGCAGAAATGCGCGAAAACGCCGATCCCGAAACCTCGCCGGCCGAATCGAAGCCGCGCCCGCGCGTGGAGGGCGCCGCGCCGTCCGAGATCGGCGGCCTGACCGCGGATTTGCGCGCCGCCGGCGTCGAGCCCCGGCTGCTGAGAACGGCGCGAGGCGTGAGTGCCGGGGGCGCGGCGCTGGCCGTTTCCGTGCAGGGGGCGCTGCGCCTGGCTTCGGAGGGCGGGCGGGCGATGCGCAGCATTGTGGCCCTCGCGCGCGCCGGCGTGCCGCTGACGCTGTCGCTGCGGAATGTGGGCGGCGGCGATGCCGGCACCGAAGCGCTCGAGGGATTCTGTCGACGGTTGCACGACGCGCTTGCCGCCGAGGGCCAGCCGCCGGACGGCATCGGCCTGTCGCTCCGGTCACACGGCGTACCGCTGAAGGCCTACCTTCTGATCAGCACGGCACTGCTCGGGCGCGGATCGCGTTACGTGCTGCTCGACAGCCTGCAGATGCAGCATCATGACGATCCCTGCGTCCAGCGTGAAACCGAGCACAACTGGTCGCTCCTCTGGCGGCACTGCAGCGCCCGCTCGCCGCTCCTGCCGGCGTACGCCGCCAGCGTGACGACGCGTTGCGTGCTTTCCGGCGACGAGGCTGCGACGACCATCCTGCCGGAACTCGGCATGCAGGTGCCCGCCGGGACTGCCTGGCTGCCGCTGGTACTGCACCTGCCGGATTTCAGCGACGGCCGTGGCCGTCTTTGCTGGAACGCGCTCGAATACGCATTGCAAACCGCGGTAGAGCTAGGCGATCGCCTGCTCGATTGCCTTCGATGGCCGGATCCCGTACTGCAGAAAGACGCGGTGCGCAACCGGCGCCTCGCCATCGCCGTCAGCGGAATCGGCGATCTCGTGCTCGAGCGGGGAGCGGATCCCGCCGACCTCGCCGCGTTGCAATGGATCGACGGCGCGGTATCCCGCCTGCACGCGGTTCTCTGGGACCGGTCCCGCGCCCTCGCGCGGCGGCTGGGTCCGCTGCCGTCCCTGCTGCAAGCCGAGCCGGCGGCCGTATGGCAGTGCGACCGCAAGCGGAGTGACTGGCAGCTGCGCTGGCGCCACGCGCTGGAAGAAGCGGGCGTCCGGCACCGGAACCTGCTGGTGCTGTCGCCTTATTCGGTGCTGCCGTCGGGCGCCCCCGCCTCTGATTACGTGGACCTGCTGCCGGTCCTGAAGCACGCGGACGCCTTCAATTTTGCGGGTCCGCCCGCCGCGAGCTTCCGCAGCGTCAGTGAATTCGCAGGCTTCCACCGCCGTGCGTGGGCCGTCATCCAGCGGCGAAATGCCGCTGCTTACGTTGCTAGCGGGGCATGAACTGAGATACGGTTTCCGGACGTTTGAGCGACAGCGACCGGAAACCGGCGCAAAAACAAGTCGGTAGCAATAAGCACCGCCAATCGCGAGGTCCCGTTTGCAAGCGATCACGCCCGACGCGCATGGACTTGCCGTGCTGCTGCTCACTGTGGCGGCGCTCGTGCTGTTCACGCGCGATTCGATCCCGCTCGAGTCCTCGAGCCTCATCGTGCTGATCGCCCTGGTCGCAGGCTTCTACCTGTTCCCCTACGAGACGCCTGCCGGAATGCTCGACCCTGCTGCCTTTTTTGCCGGGTTCGGCAACGAGGCTCTCATCACGATCAGCGCCCTGATGATCGTCGGTAAGGCGCTCGAGACCACGGGCTCGCTGCAGCCGCTCGCGAGCGCCGTCGGTCGGGCCTGGTCGAGCCGGCCGGTCCTCGCCCTCGTGGTGACGCTGTTCGCCAGTGCGGTGTTGAGCGCCTTCATGAACAACACGCCCATAGTCGTGCTGCTGATGCCCATCCTGGTCGGCGTCTCGCTGCGCGCGAAGCTGCCGGTTTCGCGAGTGATGATGCCGATGGGGCTCGCCACCATCATCGGCGGCATGTCGACCACGATCGGGACGTCCACCAACCTGCTGGTCGCCGGCCTCGCCCGCGATCTCCAGGTGGTCGATTTCGGGATGTTCGATTTCATGCTGCCGGTGCTGATCGTCGGCAGCGCCGGCATCCTGTTCCTGTGGCTGGGGGCGCCGCGCCTGCTGCCGGAGCGGGTGCCGCCGATGGCTGACATCTCCCCGCGGGTGTTCAGCGGGCAGCTGCACATCAAGGAAGGCGGATTCGCGGCCGGGAAGACGCTCTCCGAGATCCTCGCCAAGGCGCATGGGCGGATGCGCGTCGACAGGGTCCAGCGCGGCGAATCGCTGTTCCTGGCCAAGCTGCCGTCGCTGGTCCTGCAGCCGGGCGATCGCATGTTCGTCAAGGATTCGCCGGAAAACCTCAAGGCGTACGAGTCGGAACTGGGAGCGACGCTGTACAACATCTCCGACAACGAGCACCCGGTAGACGAGGACACGCCGCTGCGGGCGGAGGGCCAGCAGCTCGCGGAGGTGGTCGTGACCCGGGGCTCGCCCCTGCACCAGCGCACCCTGGCGGCGGCGCGCTTCAGCAGCAGTTCCGGTCTCCTGCCGCTCGCGATTCACCGCGCGCGCGCGCCGAGCTCGCAGATCACGAGCGACCTCAACCAGATCAGGCTGCGCGCGGGCGACGTACTGCTGGTGCAGGGTACGCGCGCCGCCATCGATCGGCTGAAGGCCGGCGGCAACACCCTGGTGCTCGACGGCACGATGGACCTGCCGCACACGCGGCGGGCGAACACGGCGCTGGCGGTCATGGGTTTCGTGGTAGTGGCCGCCGCGACGGGCGTTTTGCCGATTTCCGTCAGCGCGCTGATCGGTGTCGGCCTGATGCTCGCGACCAATTGCCTGAACTGGCGGGACGCGGCCAACGCGCTGTCCACACCGGTGATCATGATCATCGTTGCGAGCCTTGCGCTCGGCAAGGCGCTGATCGCGACGGACATGGCCGACTACCTGGCCTTCGGTTTCGTCGGGCTGGCGGCGGACCTGTCGATCCCGATCGTCATCAGCATGTTCATACTCATCATGACGCTGCTGACGAACGTGGTGTCGAACAACGCCGCGGCGGTCATCGGCACGCCGATCGCCGTGGCCATCGCGCAGCAGCTCGATGCCAACCCGGAGCCGTTCATCCTGGCGGTATTGTTCGGAGCCAACATGAGCTACGCGACGCCTTTCGGGTACCAGACCAACCTGCTCATTTTGAGTGCGGGCGGTTACAAGTTCTCCGATTTCCTGCGGGTGGGGATTCCGCTCACGATCATCATGTGGCTCGGCTTCTCGCTCGTCCTGCCGTTGCTTTACGACTTGAGCTGAGCACCCCTCCCCCGGGCCCGGGATGCCTGTCCTGAGTCGTGGCGGGCTCCTGCAGGTTGACCGGGGGCGGTGGCGCGGGCATTCTCTGTCCCCATGCAACACCGGCACGGACAGAACTGGCTCTGGCAGTCTTCACAGGAGGCGGCCGCCGGCTGACGTTTCACTAGCCACCGGACAACCGAAAAGCCCGTCTCCGCCGCGCATGTGGGGACGGGTTTTTTTGTGCCCGGCGCGTATATCCCGAGAGCTTATGCAACCGCCCTTCGACATCGCCGCCGACCTGGATACGCCGGTATCGGCGTACCTCAAGCTCGGTCCGTTGCGGCCCCGTTTCCTGCTGGAGAGCGTCGAGGGCGGTGAACGGCTGGCGCGCTATTCCTTCCTCGGCTTCGGCGACGCACGCGATCTTCGCCTGGATGAGGACGGGTTCACCGGGAGCGGGCGCGTCGAACGCTATCCGAAGACACAACAGGAGTATCTCGATTGCCTGCGGCGGGAACTCGGGCGGGCGCCGAGGCCGCTTCCCGACATTGCCGGGCTGCCGTTCAGCGGCGGGCTCGTGGGTGTCTCCGGCTACGACGTCGTGCGGCTTTTCGAAAACCTGCCGCGGCAAAACCCGCGGCAGCCGGGAAAACCGGATGCGGCGTTCACCGCCGCGCCCTCGACGCTGGTGTTCGATCACCTGACCCGCCGCGTCGCTTTGCTGCACGACGGTCCGGCAGCCGAGCGGGACAGCCTGCGTCGCGAGGTAATCCGCCTGCTGCGCGGACCGGTTCCGCCCGCCGATTCGCCGAGGACGCTGTCGCGTCCCGTTCCGGCGATGACCGAGGCTCAGTACGCTGAACGCGTCGCGGCCTGCAAGGAGCACATCGCGGCGGGCGACATCTACCAGGTCGTGCTTTCGGTGCTGTTTCGCGGCCGCACGAGCGTGCCGCCATTCGAGATCTACCGCGCCCTGCGGTTGCTCAATCCCTCGCCCTACATGTTCTATTTCGAGTTCGGCGACCTGAAGGTCATCGGCTCATCGCCGGAAGCGCTGGTCCGGCTGCACGAGCGGCAGGCTGCGTTGCGGCCGATCGCGGGAACACTGCCGCGGGGCCGTACCGCGCTGGAGGACGCGCGCGCGGAACAGCGCCTGCTGGACGACCCGAAGGAATCCGCGGAGCACGTCATGCTGGTCGATCTCGCGCGCAACGATCTCGGCCGTGTCGCCGTGCCCGGCAGCGTGCGGGTGGAGCCCTACCGTTCCATAGAGCGCTACAGCCACGTCATGCACATCGTCAGCGGCGTGCAGGGCGAGCTGGCGCCCGGCTTCGACGCCTTCGACCTGTTCGCCGCGAGCTTCCCCGCCGGCACCCTCGTCGGTGCGCCGAAGGTCCGCGCGATGCAGATCATCGACGAAATGGAAGAGACCGGGCGAGGGCTCTACGCAGGCACCGCCGGCTATTACGGAACCGGCGGCGACATGGACCAGACCATCACCATTCGCACGATCGTCATCAACGGCGACGAGTACAGCTTCCAGGCCGGCGCCGGCATCGTCGCCGACAGCATCCCGGCGAACGAGTACCGGGAGGTGCTGGCGAAAAGTGCGGTGCTGGAAAGCGCGCTCGCGCTGGCGGGAGAAGGATTGTGACGGCGCCGCGGATACTGCTCGTCGACAATTACGACTCGTTTACCTACAACCTCGTCCAGGGGTTCGCGGCCCATGGCGCCGAGGTGCTCGTGTACCGGAACGACGCCATCGGCGTTCCGCAGGCGATGGAGCTGGAGCCCAGCCACCTCGTCATTTCGCCCGGGCCCGGGCGTCCCGAAGATGCCGGCGTGTCGAGGGCGCTGATCGGCGCCTTCGCCGGCCGCATCCCGATCCTCGGCGTCTGCCTCGGGCACCAGTGCCTGGTCGCCGAGTTCGGCGGCTCGATCGTCCGCGCCGAGCGGCTGATGCACGGCAAAACCTCGCGCGTGCGGCACGATGGGCGGACAATCTATGCCGGGTTGTCGCAGCCGTTCGAGGCGGGGCGATATCATTCGCTGAGCGCCGATAAAGAAACACTGCCCGCTGTTCTCATCGTGACCGCGGAGACGGAGCAGGGAGAGATCATGGGCGTGCGCCACGAGACGCTTGCGATGGAAGGAGTGCAGTTCCATCCGGAGAGTGTCCTGACGCCTGAAGGGGACCGGTTGATGGTGAATTTCATGCAGATGACGCAGCCGTGAGCCGGGAGTTTTCCGGGCTGCTCGGCCGACTGCTCGACGGCATTTCGATGTCCGAGACGCAAGCGGCTTCGCTGATGCACGCCCTGGCGGCGGGCGACCTCGATCCGGCGCTGGCCGGCGCGCTGCTCGCGGCGCTGCGCGCCAAGGGCGAGTGTGCGGAGGAGATCCGCGGCTTCGCCACGGCCATGCGCGAGCTCGCTGTGCACCCGGTGGTGCCTGCCGGCAGCCCGACGGTCGATACCGTGGGCACCGGCGGCGACGGCTCCGGCAGCTTCAATCTCTCCACCGGCACCGGCCTGCTGGCCGCAGCGTGCGACGCACGCGTCGTCAAGCACGGTAACCGCTCGGTGTCGAGCCGCTGCGGCAGCGCCGACGTGCTGGAGCGGCTGGGAATGCCCCTGCCGCTGGACGAGAAGGCGGCGATGGACTGCCTCGAGGCGATCGGCTTCACGTTCCTGTTCGCACCCGCCTACCACCCGGCCATGAAGGCGCTGGCGCCGGTGCGGCAGGCGCTCGGTGTGCGCACGGTTTTCAACCTGCTCGGGCCGCTCACCAACCCGGCGGCGCCGCCGTTCCAGCTCATCGGGGCGTTCGGGCCGGAAGCCGCGAAGCTGATCGCCGACGCCCTGATCGGCATGCCGATCGAGCGCGCGTTCGTCGTGCACGGTGACCCGGGTTGGGACGAAGCCACCCCGATCGGCGAATTCATCCTGTACGACGTCCGGCCGGGCGCCCTGCTCCAGACCCGCCGTTCGCCGGAGGACTACGGATTCCGACGCTGCTCGGCGCGCGAGCTGTCGGGCGGGGACGCGGCGCAGAACGCGCGAGCGCTGGAACGGGTGTTCAGCGGCAGCGACCGGGGAGCGCACCGGGATGCGCTGCTGATGGGCACATCGCTGGTACTCGAACTGCTGGGCCGCGCGAAGGATGCACGCGAAGGCGTCGCAATAGCCGCCGAAGCGCTCGATTCCGGCAAGGCGGAGCGCCTGCTTGCGAATCTCCGCCGTCACTTCGCGGACGATGCCGCAGCCGGATGAGCGACTTCCTGCGGCAGATGGCGGCGGCGAGTGCGGCGAGAGCGGAGACACTGCAATCGGGCTTTCCAGCTTCCCAACTGGACAGACCGGTCCGGCCGCTGGTTCTCGATCGCTTCGATTTGATTGCGGAGATCAAGAGGCTTTCGCCGGCCGCGGGCGCGCTGGCGCCGGCGGATGAAGATCGCGCCTCCCGTGCCCGCCAGTACACGGAAGGCGGCGCGGCGGCGATCTCGGTGCTGACCGAGCCCTCGCGCTTCGGCGGCGCGCTCGAGCACCTCCAGGATGTCGCGGCGGCCGCGGACGTGCCGGTCATGCGCAAGGACTTCCTCGTCGACGTGCGGCAGGTCGAGGAAGCGCGCGCCGCCGGTGCGAGCGGTGTGCTCCTTATCCTGGCGCTGCTGGATGATGCAGCGCTGCGCGGGATGCTGGATTGTGCGTTCGAGCTGTCGATGTTCGTGCTGCTGGAGTGTTTCGACGAGAACGAGGTAAAACGCGCATCGCGCCTGGTGGAACACGGCAGTATGGCCGCGCACGCGAGCCAGGGGCGCCTGCTGGTCGGCGTCAATTCGCGGGACTTGCGTACGCTCGGCCTGGACGCGGGCAGGCTGCGGTCGCTGGCGCCGCTGCTGCCGGCAGCGGCAGTGACCGTAGCGGAAAGCGGTTTATCGGAGGCGAGCGATGCGGCGCAGGCGGCGGGCCTCGGCTACCGCATGGCACTCGTCGGGACGGCGCTGATGCGCGCGGACGATCCGGCCCGGCTGATCAGGGGTATGCTGCGCGCCGGGCGGGAGCGGTTGTCGTGAAACCGTTCGTCAAGATCTGCGGACTGCGCCATGCCGCTACCGTCGAGGCGGCGGTTGCCGCGGGCGCCGATGCCGTCGGCTTCGTGTTCGCGCCGTCCGTGCGCCGGGTGACCGCGCGCGAGGCGGCCGTGGCCGCGAACCGAGTGCCGCGGCAGGTGCTGCGCGTCGCCGTGATGCTGCATCCCACGGTCGAGGAATGGCGCGAGGTCGAGACGATCTTCTGTCCCGACGTGCTGCAGACGGACGCCTCCGATTTCGATTACCTGGACGTGCCGCCGGAAATCGCACGCTGGCCGGTGCTGCGCGAGGGCCGGGTGAACCCGGAGGCGCTGCCCGGCACCTTCGTCTACGAGGGAGCGGCGAGCGGCCGCGGCGAGCGCGTCGACTGGCACACCGCCGCCGAGCTAGCGAAACGCGGCCGCATGCTCCTCGCCGGCGGCCTCGACCCCGGCAACGTGGCGCAAGCGATCGCCGACGTCGCGCCCTGGGGCGTGGACGTCTCCAGCGCCGTCGAATCCGCCCCCGGCATCAAGGACCCCCACCTCATCCACGCCTTCATCGCCGCCGCCAAGGGGTCGGACCAGCGCGAGTTGTTGAAATATGAGTGA
>DATABW010000321.1:0-4052 GCA_036259375.1 Woeseiaceae bacterium | reverse complement strand
TCACCGGCGGCAAGGTCCATGGCACCGATGCGACGAACGCATCGCGCACGCTTCTGTACGATATCCGCCGCAACGCGTGGGACGAGGAACTCCTCGGCATCCTCGACATTCCCGCCGGCATCCTGCCCGTGGTCAAGGACTGCGCCGACGACTACGGCAGCACCGAGCCGAGCCTTTTCGGCGCGCAGATCCCCATCTCGGGGGTGGCCGGGGACCAGCACGCGGCGACCATCGGCCAGGCTTGTTTTCAACCCGGCATGGTGAAGTCCACCTATGGCACCGGATGTTTCGCCGTGCTCAACACCGGGGAGGATCTCGTCCGCTCGAAGAACCGGCTGCTCAGCACCATCGCCTACCGGCTGGACGGCAAGACCACCTACGCGCTCGAAGGCTCGATCTTCGTTGCCGGCGCCGCGGTCCAGTGGCTGCGCGACGGCCTTCGGGTGATTTCCCGCTCGGACGAGACCGGCGGGCTCGCCGAGACGGCCGATCCCCAACAGGAGGTCTATCTGGTGCCGGCTTTTGTCGGGCTCGGCGCGCCGCATTGGGACTCGGAAGCGCGCGGCGCCATCTTCGGCCTGACCCGCAACAGCGGCCCGGCGGAACTGGCCCGCGCGGCGCTGGAATCGGTCGCCTTCCAGACGCAGGATCTGGTTTCGGCGATGAGGAAGGACTGGAAAGCCGGATCGAGCGACACGGTGCTGCGCGTCGATGGCGGCATGGTCGCCTCCGACTGGACCATGCAAAGGCTGGCCGACATCCTCGCCGCGCCCGTCGACCGCCCCACCGTGCTCGAGACCACCGCGCTTGGAGCCGCCTGGCTGGCGGGCTCGAAGGCGGGACTATGGCCGGACCGTCGCGGCTTTGCCGAACGCTGGGCGCTGGATCGTCGCTTCCTGCCCTCGATGGATGAAAAGACCCGCGGGCGAAAGCTCGCCGGCTGGCGAAGTGCCCTAGAGCGGACCCTCACATGAAAAGAGGCCCGCGCATTGCTGCGCGGGCTCCTTTCACCGATAGGCTTCCTTCGGATTTTCCGCTCTTAGCTATACGGTGAATAGCATTGACGGCGCGGACCGTTGTAGGGCTGGAACGTGTTGTCGTAAGCCCGGTAGGACCGGTAGCGGTCGTAGCACCACTCGACATGCGCGTTGCCGACACGCACACGCGCGGCCGGACGCGTCTCGATGACGATGCCGAAAGCGGCCGACGGGAACCAGAAGTCGCCGTGGCGACGATAGCCTGGCCGATAACGGTCGTAGCCGCGATAGCCGTTGTAGTACCAGTGGTTGCCGCGGCGGATGGCCCGGCGGAAATCACGACGATCCTCCCGGCGTTCGGCACGGCGCTCACGCTTGTCCTCTCGACGTTCCGCGCGCCGTTCCTGCAAGCGCTCATGGCGCTTGGTGTGGTCGACCTTGATGATGTTCGCGTCCACCGTCTGCGGGGCCGGAACGAAAACCGGCGCGGCGTTCACGGGAGCCATGCTGGTCGCCGCCAGCGGCAGCGCCAGAGCCATGGCGCACGCGGTTGAAAGTAGCTTTTTCACGTTAGTCTCCATTGCTGTGGCAGCAAAAACCCTTCGGTCCGCAAACGGCGGTCGGGGCCGATGGTTCCCGGATTTTTTACCTTTCGCCGCCCGCCATCAGGAGGCCCGGCAGTCGCCGCGCCGCGCTCGCCGTTTCGCCGTATTTTCGGCTAAGTTGATGGGCCGGCACGTCCTTGTCGCGCTGCCTCCCCGTCTTCTCGTGCCCGCCGCGATCCGCTGCTGACGTTCAGCTCCTGGGCGATAGTCGCCGTGGGCATCATCGGCCTCGCCGTCGCCGGAAATTCCTTGTGGCGGCAAGCTCGTGTCGACGAGGACGGTGGGCTCTCGCTTGCGACCTATTGGCCGCTGCTCCTGGTCGCGGCGGGCGCGGTGTGGTTGCCGGCGCCGCAGCACGCGACGTGACTGAAACCTCGCACGGCGCCGCACGTTGCCTTCTTGCTCCACCGGACCCTTCGACGGAAAAGACCCTGCCGCAGACAAGCGCGCTGGAGGCGAGGCAATGACCGTAGGGATCTCGGGAAGCTCTACGTCGATAAATATGCTCGCTGGACGGTGGACGGCGATTACCTCGAGACCTCACCGACAACCGGCAAGTACGCGCCCACGGTCAGCTTCCTACGAACGGCAACCACGCCGCCCTGACGCTCTTGACTGGAGGCGAGGGCGTAATACGGTAAGGCAAATACCGGCCTCGGTCGCTGGATGGCAGACATGCCTCGTGAGCCCCGCCCGTTCCGCGGCGACGGCTGCGGGGCATTTTCGTTTTGGGGCGCCTCGGATGAAGCAGCGCATCGAGATCGGCATTTTATATGCCCGTTCCGGCAGCTACCGGCTCATCTCGGATGCGTGCCGTGCGGGCGCGCTACGCGCTATCGCAGACGTCAACGCCGACCCGGCATCGCCCGTCGAACTGGCGCCGGTCGAGCGTGACCCCAGAGGAAACATCGACCAGTACGCGCCTATGTGCGCAGACCTCCTGCGCACAAGCAGCGTCCGCCACGTGGTCGGCTGCGTCACCTCCTGGAGCCGGAAGGAAACCATTCCGGTTGTCGAGAAGGAGGGAGCGACGCTCTGGTATGCGTGCCCGTATGAAGGCTTCGAAGCCAATGAGCACGTCGTCTACATGCATGCATGCCCGAACCAGCACCTGGCGCCGCTGCTCGCCCATGTGGTGCCCCGGCACGGCGGCAACGGGTTCCTGCTCGGTTCGAATTACATCTGGGGCTGGGAGACGAACCGCGTCGGCCGCGACTTAATCGCGGACGCGGGTGGAAGCGTGCTCGGCGAGCGGTACCTGCCTATCGGCGAAACCGACGTATCGCGTCTCCTGAGCGAGATCCGCGCCACCAGGCCCGACTTCATCCTGAACAATCTCATCGGTACCTCGTCTTATGCCTTCCTGGCGGATTATGCCGAGCTCGGCAGACAGGACAGCCGCTTCACACCCGAGCGCTGCCCGGTCCTGTCCTGCAATCTGACGGAATGCGAACTGCCGGCGATCGGCCAGGCGGGAGAGGGCCATCTGTCGGTCGGGCCCTATTTCGCCCGGAACGGGTCCGAATATGAGCGCTACCATCCGCTCTCCTCGTTCGAAGCCGCCGCATACGCGTCCGTGCAGGTGCTGGCTGAGGTGCTCGCAAGCAGGCCGGACGCAACCTTCGCGGATCTCCCGGAGATCTTCGCTACGCGCGCCTTCGAAACCCCATTCGGCCGAACCACGATCGATGCGCGGACCCAGCACAGCACGCTGCCGGTTGAGATTGCACGCATCGATGGGAATGCGTTCCGGACGGTCAGCCGAATCGAGCAAGTGGCTCCGGATCCATACCTCTCGCGCTACGACCGCGCCGCCCTCTTTGGCCGGCCGCGGCTAAGGGTCGTGTGATGAGCCGGCCATCCCGCATTCCCAATCTCGGAGGCGCCAGGGCGTTCGTGCTGCACAGGCCTCACGCCACCGTCAACGCGATCGCGCGCCAGCTCACGGCGATCGGTCTGGAGTCCCAGGGCTGCTGGCCCGAACTACCGGCCGAAGCCCTGGCGGCCGACTTCGTCTTCTTCGATGTCGACCTCGGCTTCGACCAGCAGTTCCCATGGCAGCCCGGCGACGCTCCGATGCCGACCATCGCCCTCATCGGATCGGAGGCGCCGGGCCGCATCGAATGGGCGCTCTCGCGAAAGGCAGATGCCCAGCTCCTGAAGCCCGTCGGCAATGCCGGCGTCTACAGCGCCCTTCTCATTGCCCGCCAGGCGTTCGAGGCGCGATCCCGACTGGCGGACGAGATCGCCGCTCTTCAGTCACGCCTGGCCGAACGCCAGACGATCGTGCGCGCAGTGGCCGCGCTTTGCGCGCAGGGCGTGGACGATACTCGCGCCTATGCACAGCTGCGAGCGCTCGCCATGACCTGGCGGGTCAGCATGGAGGAGGCTGCGCGGCGGATCGTCGCCATGGCAGCGCGAGGTGAGGACGATGACCGTTCCAATCTCGCCTGAATTGGACGCCACCTTG
>DATABW010000320.1:0-3733 GCA_036259375.1 Woeseiaceae bacterium | reverse complement strand
CCCAGATCGGCTTTGGTCTGCTGCGTGATATGCCAGGACAGCTCCAGCGACACCTCGTCCGTGACCGCGAGCGGCCCGACCGGCATTCCGGCCTGCCGGGCGACGTTTTCGATCAGCGCCGGGTTGATGCCTTCCGCCAGCATCGTGATGCCTTCGCGGCTGAACACGCTGAACACGCGGCTCGTGTAAAACCCGCGGCTGTCGTTCACGACGATGGGGGTCTTCCGTATCTGCTGCACGTAATCGAGCGCGCGCGCAATCGCCTGCTCGTCGGTGCGATCGCCGACGATGACTTCGACCAGCGGCATCTTGTCCACCGGCGAGAAGAAGTGTATGCCGATGAACTGCTCCGGGCGGGTGGAGGCTTCCGCCAGTCCGGTGATCGGCAGGGTCGACGTGTTGGAGGCGAACACCGCGGTATCCGCCAGTTGCGCCTCTGCCTTCGCGGTGACGTCGGCCTTGATCTTGCGGTCCTCGAACACGGCCTCGATCACGAGATCGCAACCTTGCAGGTCCTGGTACGCGCTGGTCGTGGTAATGCGGTCGAGGACGATACCGGCGTCGTCGGAGGTCGTCTTCTTCCTTTCGATCGCCTTCTTCAGCAGCTTGCGGGAATAGTCCTTGCCCGCTTCCGCTTTCTCCTTCGAAACATCCAGCAGCACCACGTCCATGCCGGCCCGCGCACTGACGTAGGCGATGCCCGCTCCCATCATGCCGGCGCCGAGGATACCGAGCTTCTCCACCGGCTGCTTCGAAGGCGCTTTCGGCCGGCGCACCAGCTTGTCCGCGGCGTTCTTGTTGATGAACAGCGTGCGCATCATGTTGCGCGACACCGGGTCCATCAGCAGCGAAACGAAGTAGCGCGACTCGATCTCCAGGGCGCGGTCGATCGGCAGCACCGTGCCTTCGTAAACCGCCGACAGGATTGAAATCGGGGCGGGGTAATTGTGATGGGTCTGCTTCTGCACCAGCGCGCTGCCCACCACCAGCGTCTGCACGACGCCGGGGTGCATGAGGCCCGCTCCGCCGGGTACCTTGAAGCCCTTCCGGTCCCAGGGCTGCGTCGCGCCTTCGTTTGCGAGCACCCACTGCCTTGCCTTCTCAACCACGTCGCCGGCAGGCACCACGTCGTCGACGAAGCCGAGCTCGCGCGCCTCCAGCGGCTTGACGTGCTTGCCTTGCGTGATCAGTTGCAGCGACGGCTCGATGCCGATGAGCCGCGGCAGCCGCTGTGTGCCGCCGCCGCCGGGCAGCAGCCCGACCTGTACTTCCGGCAGGCCCAGCACGATATCGCCGCGATCGGCGGCGACGCGGTAGTGGCAGGCCAGGCAGACTTCGAGCCCGCCGCCGAGCGCCGTACCGTTGATCGCCGCCGCGACCGGCTTGCCACAGCTCTCCAGGCGCCGCAGCGTACTCTGAAGACCGCGGCAGGTGGCGAGGAGGTCCTGCGCGTCGCGCTCGCCGAAGCTTTCGACCAGCTCGTGGAGGTCCGCGCCCGCCATGAAGCTGTCCTTGCCCGACGTGATGACAGCGCCCCGGACGGCATCGTCCGTCGCGACACGCTCGACGGCGGCCGCGAGATCGGCGAGGAACTCCGGCGTCATGACGTTCATCGGCCGGTCCTCCAGGTCGACGGTCAGGATCGCGACCCCGTCGCCATCCACGCCGATGTCGATCGTTTTCATCTGCTCTGCCATTTCGTTACACCCGCTCGATGATCGTGGCCGTGCCCATGCCGCCGCCGACGCACAGGTTCACGAGAGCCGTCGAAAGATCCCGCCGCTCCAGCTCGTCCAGCACGGTTCCGAGGATCATCGCGCCCGTGGCGCCCAGCGGGTGGCCCATGGCGATCGCGCCGCCGTTCACGTTCAGTCTCTCGGGATCGATATCGAGCTTCTGCCGGTAGAGCAGCACGACCGACGCGAACGCCTCGTTCAATTCGAACAGGTCGATGTCGCGGGTGGACATGCCGCAGCGCTTCAGCACCTTTTGCGCCGAAGGCGCCGGGCCCGTCAGCATGATCGTCGGATCCGTGCCGATCGATGCGAAGCCGCGAATGCGCGCCCGCGGCTCGAGCCCGAGTTCCCGGCCCGCCTCCCGGCTGCCGACCAGCACGGCGGCCGCGCCGTCGACGATGCCGCTGGAATTGCCACCGGTGTGCACGTGCTCGATGCGCTCCACCTCCGGGTAACGCTGCAGCGCGACGGCGTCGAAGCCGGCCTGCTCGCCGGGGATCGCGAATGCCGGTTTCAGCGCCGCAAGCGCTTCCAGCGTGGTGTCCGGCCGGAGGTGCTCGTCGCGTTCGAGCACCGTGCCCCCCAGGCGGTCCCTGACCGGCACGACCGAACCGGAAAAGTACCCGTTGTCCCAGGCGTGCGCCGCGCGGCGCTGGCTCTCGACTGCATAGCGGTCAACGTCCTCGCGCGTGAAGCCGGCGCGGGTGGCGATCAGGTCGGCGCCGATGCCCTGCGGCACGAAGTAGGTCTTGTACGCGACGGCCGGGTCCGCATGCATCGCGCCCGAGTCGGAACCCATCGGCACCCGCGACATGCACTCGATGCCGCCGCCGATCGTCAGGCTGGATTGGCCCGCCATCACCTGCGCCGCGGCCGTGTTGACGGCCTCGAGCCCCGAGGCGCAGAAGCGATTGAGCTGCTTGCCCGGGACGCACTGGTCGTAGTCGGCGCAGAGTACCGCCGTGCGCGCGATGCAACTCCCCTGCTCTCCCACCGGTGACACGCAGCCGAACACGACGTCGTCGAGCCGGCCGGTGTCGAGGCCACTGCGGTCGCGCAGGCTCTTCAGTACCTGGCTCGCGAGATCGACAGGCGTCACCGCATGCAGCCCGCCGTCGGGCTTGCCGCGCCCGCGCGGAGTACGTACGTGATCGAAAATGTAGGCGTCGGTCATTTGGATGCTTTCCGTGAGTCGGGGGCGAGCGCGACGCGAAGCTGCCGCTTCATGTCCTCGTTCGCCCGGGCGAAGTCGATTGATGCGGGGTCGATCACCCAGAGGTACGTCATGCCGCCGATGTAGGCGATGTACTGCGCGGCTATGGTGGTTGGATCGGCCTCGGCGCGAATCGTGCCGTTCGCGATCCCGGCTCGCACCCAGCCCACGACGTCTTCCTGCTGCCGCTGGTGGATGTTCACGGAGGTCTGCCGGTACTCCGACAGCGGACTCGCGGCGCCGCAATAGAGGATCTGCAGCACGCGCGCATCGCGGGGCGCGTCGGTCACGAACTGCAGGAACGCGTCCAGCGCCGCGCACATGGCGTCGATGCCCGTCTTGTCGCCGACGCTCTTCTTCAGGTACTCGAGCCAGCGCCTCGAGATGGATTTGCAGACGGCATCGAAGAGGCCGGCCTTGGAACCGAAGCGATACGTCGCAAGCCCGCGGCTGTAACCCGCCTTTTCACCGATCGCCTGCAGCGTGGTCTTGTCCGTGCCGCGTTCCAGGATCAGCTCGACGGCGGCGTCCAGCATGGCCCTGTCGGAAATGGCGGTGCGCTCCGCCTGGGTGAGCGGCTGGGGGTCCTGGGCAGCTTGCGGGGACGGTGTGGACAAGGAGGCGCCTGGGTAAACTTACTTGCTGACGACAAGCAAGTGAGAGCATACGCCCCCAACGGCGCTGCTTCAAGGTGCCGGAGCTTCGAATTCGAATGGACGACGTGCGCCGGGTAGAGCTGAATCGCCTGTCCCGACGCGAAGATCCCGTCAGTCACTGTTGCTGC
>DATABW010000319.1:0-9425 GCA_036259375.1 Woeseiaceae bacterium | reverse complement strand
TCCAGAACCGGATTTTGAGTCCGGCGCGTCTACCAGTTCCGCCATCCCGGCTGCGAGCGGCGATTATAGCAGGGGCCGTCAAAGGCTCTGCACCACTGGTGGACAGCCGGACGGGTGCAGGGGCTCCCTTCCGCGACGCTTTCCCGGAACCGCGCATCTACACTGCGCCGTATGAGCAAGTTCACCGATATCGACATCGACAAGGGCGTGGTCAGGCGCGCGGCACGCGGCGACGCGCACGCGCACGAGATCCTTTACAGGGCCTTCTCGTCCCCGGTGTACTCGATCTGCCTGCGCTTCACGCGGGTGCCGGCGCAAGCGGAAGACCTGCTCCAGGAAACCTTCATGGAGGTGATTCGCAGCCTGCCCGCGTTTCGCGGAGAGGCGCCGATCGGCAGCTGGATACGCCGCATTGCCGTGACCAAGGCGCTGATGTTCCTGCGCTCGGCCTGGCACAGCCGCGGCCAGAGCCTGGACGATGACTGGGACGACGTGACGCCCGGACGCGCCGAAAGCCTCGGGATCTCGGCCCACCCGGATCACGCGCTCGATCTCGATGCAGCGCTTGCGACCCTGCCGCCGGTCGGCCGCGCCGTAGTCTGGCTGCACGACGTCGAGGGTTTTACCCACCGGGAGATCGCGGACTTCATGGGCAAGACGGAAAGTTTTTCGAAATCGCAGTTGTCGCGTGCGTACCAGCGACTACGGCCGCTGCTGGAGGCGGAGACCGCGGCCGCCTCGAACGATGCGCGCCTCGACGACCCGGTGCTTGGCGGGTGCTGAGCACGACGGGCAGATTGGATGATCACGATGACGGATGACAGGCAGATTGGCACGATGAACAGCGGACTGGGTAGTGCGGAGCGCGAACTCTTGCAGGCCAGGCTCCGGAGGCTTCCGGACACGCCGCCGCCTCGCGCCGTATGGGAACGCATCGAGCGCCAGGCGCGGGCAGAGGGATTGATGGGTTCACCGCGATATCGGGCGCCCTTCAAGTGGCTGTCCGGCGCGGGCCTCGCGGCCGCCGTCGTGCTGGCGGTGTTGAATACCGACATGGCCCCGCCGGGCGGCGCGACGGCGGACAGCGGCGAACGGTCTTTTCCGACGGAACCGGCCTACACCGCAACCGACAGGACGGTCCGCTTGCGGACGTTGAACGCACTGATGGTCGAATCGCAGCAGCTCGAGAACGACTTGCGGCAGCTGCCGAGCGAGCCGGTCGTCGTTCGGGCCGGCACCGCCGCGACCATCGCCGCCGTCGAGGACCAGATCGCGGCAATCGACTACCGGCTGAATTACGCGCCCCAGCAAATGACACAGGACGAGACGGAGCTCTACTGGCGCGAACGCGTGCGGCTGATGAACCTGCTGGTGCAGCTGCGCACGGCGCAAGCTCACCGGAACGCCTTTTGAATCTGTTGTAGGAGCCCGTCCCACGGGCGATTGAGGAGTACGAACATGCAATCCAGGTATCGAATCCAGCTCTTCACGATGGCGCTGATTCTCGTGACGACCACAGTTCCGGCCGCCGCGCAGGACGCCGAGGCGGACGCCGAATCCCGCGCGCGCGCCGCGGCACAATCGGCAGAGCGCTCGCAGACCCGAGCCGAAAACATCGAGGTGCAGCTGCGCGAAGCGGAGGAGCGCCTTGCGGAAGCGGCGGCCCATGTAGCGGAACTCAGCCGCAGTCGCCTGCCGGACATGAGCGTCATCGAGCGGCGCATTCGAGGCCTCAACCGCCCCGTCTTCGGCGTCACCATCGGTCCCGGCGAGAACGAGGGCCCCGTCGAGGGCGTCACGATCCTGGCCGTGACCCCGGGCAGCGCGGCGGCGGAGGCGGGACTCCGCGCCGGTGACGTGCTGACCGCGATCGACGACGAGTCACTGGGTGCCGGTACCGAAGCGGAAGCCAACGACAAGCTGCTCGACTTCATGGCGGGCGTCGAGGAGGGCGACAAGCTGAACGTGCAATACCTCAGGGACGGCGACAGCCGGACGGTCGAGGTGGAGCCGCAGCCGGGCCACGGCTTCGCCTGGGCCTGGCGCAACCGGGACTGGCCCATGCCCGTGGCGCCGCTTGCGCCCGGAGCGCGGGTGTTCTCGCTCAACCTGGGCGGCAACTGGGGCGACATGGAAATGGTGTCCCTGACCGAGGATCTCGGCCGCTATTTCGGCACGGACTCCGGACTGCTCGTCGTGCGGGCGCCTGAGGACGAGAGCCTGAAGCTGCGTGACGGGGATGTCATTCAGAGCATCGACGGACGCGAGCCGACCTCGGTGTCCCATGCCATGCGCATACTGGGGTCCTACGCGGGCGGCGAGACGCTGCAGATCCAGATCATGCGCGACAGGAAGCGCGAGACCCTGTCGATCGAGGTGCCGGACCGCCGGCAGGGACGCCTGCACCTGGAATTTGCGACACCGGAGTTCGACTCGCATCTGCGGCCCGCGCCGGCGCCCGCCGCGCGGCCGGTGGTGCCGCCGGAGCCCGCCGAACGCATCTGACCGGCCGTGCGGGGCGCCTCTGCTACGATTGGCCGCCCATGCAACTTGCCGACTTCGATTACGAGCTGCCGAATGCGCTGATCGCCCGCCATCCACCGCCGCGCCGGCGCGACAGCCGCCTGCTCGTGGTCGACGCGCGGCGCAACCGGGTATCCGACCGGCGCTTCGACGATTTTCCCGCCTGCTTGCAGCGCGGCGACCTGCTGGTCATGAACGACACCCGGGTCATCAAGGCGCGCTTGCGCGGCCGTAAGGAGAGCGGCGGCGCCGTCGAAATCCTCGTCGAACGGCTGCTTGCGCCGGCTCGCGCGCTGGCGCAGGTCAGGGCCAGCAAATCCCCGAAGCCCGGGTCAACCATCCGCCTGCCGGACGACGCAGTCGCGACAGTCGCCGCGCGCGAAGGCGACTTCTACGAGCTCGAGTTCTCCACTGCGATCGCCCCGCTGCTGGAGCGCGCCGGCGAGGTGCCCCTGCCGCCATACCTCGGGCGCGAGGCCGAGTCAGCCGACGACGAGCGCTACCAGACGGTATTCGCGCGGCGCCCCGGCGCGGTCGCCGCGCCGACGGCGGGGCTGCACTTCGACGAATCCATGCTGGCGGAAATGGCGGAGGCGGGGATCCGGCGCGTGTTCGTGACGCTGCACGTAGGCGCCGGCACGTTCCAGCCGCTGCGCTCCGAACGTGTCGCGGACAACCGCCTGCACGCCGAGCGCGTGATCGTCGGCGCCGACGCTTGCGAGCTCGTCCGGGAAACGCGCGCGGCGGGCGGGCGCGTGGTCGCCGTCGGCACAACCGCCGTGCGCGCGCTCGAGAGCGCCTCCGCGAGCGGACGTATCGAGCCGTTCGACGGCGAGTCGGACCTGTTCATCGTGCCGGGATACCGCTTCCGCTCGGTGGACCTGCTGCTCACCAACTTTCACCTCCCGCGCTCCTCGCTGCTGATGCTCGTCGCGGCGTTCGGCGGCCGCGACCGAATCCTCGAGGCTTATCGGCACGCGGTCGCGTCGGAGTACCGGTTCTTCAGCTACGGCGACGCGATGCTCATCATCCCTGCCGCACCGGCACCGGGCGCGGCCGATTCATGAAGCTGACGGTGACGGGACGTTGCGGCGCTGCACGCGCCGGCACCTTGAGCTTCAGGCGCGGAGAGGTGCGGACACCCGGGTTCATGCCGGTGGGCACCTACGGCTCCGTCAAGACGATGACGCCGGAGGAAGTCGCTGCCAGCGGCGCCGACATCATTCTCGGCAACACGTTTCACCTCATGCTGCGGCCAGGCGCCGCTGTCATCCGCCGGCACGGCGGACTGCACGAGTTCATGAACTGGCACGGCCCCATCCTGACCGACTCGGGCGGGTTCCAGGTGTTTTCCCTCGCGGCTATCCGCAAGGTGACGCCCGACGGCGTCGCCTTCCGTTCGCCCGTCAACGGCGACGCAGTTTTCCTGTCGCCGGAGGGCTCGATGGACGTGCAGCACGACCTGAACGCCGACGTCACGATGATCTTCGACGAGTGCACGCCTTATCCTGCCACGCTTGAAGAGGCGCGGCGGTCGATGGAGCTGTCGCTCGCCTGGGCCGCGCGCAGTCGCCGCCGCTTCGACGAGCTCCGCGATGCCGAACCCGCACGGGGCGAGGCGCTGTTCGGCATCGTTCAAGGAGGCGTTTACGACCCGCTCCGGCGGGAATCCCTGGACGCGCTCGTGGATATCGGCTTCGACGGCTACGCGGTCGGCGGCCTGGCCGTCGGTGAAACCGAAGCCGAGCGCCTCAGCGTGCTCGACGGCCTGCTCCCGTGTATGCCGGAGGACGCTCCGCGCTACCTGATGGGGGTGGGCACGCCGGTGGACATCGCGGAGTCCGTGGCCCGCGGCATCGACCTGTTCGACTGCGTCATGCCCACCCGGCACGCGCGCAACGCGCAGCTCTTCACGTCGCGCGGCGTCGTCAAGATCCGCAATGCACGCTACGCCGACGACACCGCTCCGCCGGATCCTGCCTGCGATTGCTACACGTGCCGGCATTACAGCCTCGCCTACCTGCGGCATCTCGAGAAGTGCAACGAGATGCTCGGGCCGCGGCTCGCGACGATACACAACCTGCACTATTACCAGCAGCTGATGGGCAACCTGCGATCCGCGATCGCCGAGGGCACCCTCGAGCGCTTCACGGCGGACCTGAGGCAGCGGTACGCAGAAATTCCCGACCGGCTGTAGGAGCCGGGCCGAGGACCTCCCACAAACCCCGGAATCGTATGCCATAATATCGGGCTGATTTCGCCATTCAGCCGGGGACGCATGGATTTTCTGATTCGCACCGCTTATGCCCAGGACGCGCCGCAGGCCGACCCTTTCGGTTTCCTGCTGCCGATGCTCGTCATTTTCGGCGCCTTCTACTTTCTCCTCATTCGCCCTCAGCAGAAGCGGCAGAAGGCGCACACGCAGCTGGTGGCGGGGCTCACGGTCGGTGATGAAGTGGTGACCGCGGGCGGCTTGCTCGGCAGGATCACCGGCGTGAGCGACCATTACGCGACGCTGCAGATTGCAGACAACGTGGAGATCAAGATCCAGAAATCGACAGTCTCGGCCGTCGTACCGAAGGGCACGATCGACGCCGCCTGAACGATCCCGTGCAATGAACCGTTACCCCACCTGGCTGAATCTGCTGGTGCTCGGCATCTTGCTGCTGGGCATCGTATTCGCCTTGCCGAACGTCTACGGCACCGTCCCCGCGGTGCAGGTCGCCGCTCCGGACGACGGGACCTTCGGCGAAGCGAAAGTCGCCGAAGTCACGGAACTCCTTGTGCGGGAGGGCGTGACGCCGGAAGCCGCTTATGTCGACGCAGGACGCGTCGTGCTGCGTTTCGATTCCGTTGCCCACCAGGAGCAGGCGACCAGCCTGCTCCGCGAGCGCTACGACGACGCCGGGGTGTCGCCGACGCTGGCGCCGGCCCTGCCGGGTTGGCTGCGCGCGCTCGGCCTCGAACCGATGAGCCTGGGGCTGGACCTGCGCGGCGGCGTGCATATCCTGCTGGAAGTGGACGTGGAATCCGCCATCGCGAGCCGCCTCGCCACTTACCAGCAGAACATCGATTCACGCCTGCGGGATGCGAACATCCGGCACCGAGTCGACCTGGACGGCCGTACCCTGACCGTTCGCCTGACCAGCGAAGCCGACGCGGAGCGGGCCCGCGATATCATCAGCCGCGCGGACCCCGGCCTCCTGATATTCGACGGCGCCGACGACCGCACGCTCAGCGTGCGCATGAGCGAGCAGCAGATCGCCGCCCGGCGCGATTTTGCGATCCAGCAGAACACCACCACATTGCGCAGCCGCGTCGACGAGCTTGGCGTGTCGGAGCCGGTCGTGCAGCGGCAGGGCCTCGATCGTATCGTGGTGCAACTGCCCGGCGTGCAGGACCCGAATCGCCTCGACGACATCCTGACGGCGACCGCCACGGTGGAATTCCGCCTGGTCGACCTGGCCGGTGACAGTCCCGGGTCGCGGCGCTATCCCGGACGTGGCGCGGAGGAGTCGCAGGTCCTGAAGCGCGAGGTCATCGCCTCCGGCGACCAGATCATCGATGCCGAGGCGGGATTCAGCGAGGGCCAGCCGGCCGTTTTCATCACGCTGGACGGCGCCGGCGGCGAGAGCATGCTCGTGACGACCCGCAACAACCTGCAGAAGCCGATGTCGACGGTGTTCATCGAAACGCATCGCGACACGATCATGCGCAACGGCGAGCCGACGCATCGCGTGACCCGTACGGAAGAAATCATCAGCACCGCCACGATCAACGGAATCTTCAAGGACCGTTTCGTGATCACGGGCCTCAATGCGGCCGAAGCGCGCGACCTGGCGCTGCTGCTGCGTGCGGGTGCGCTGGCCGCGCCGGTTTACAAGATCGAGGAGCGCACCATCGGCCCCAGCCTCGGGCAGGAGAACATCGAGCGCGGATTCCAGGCGGTGACCATCGGGTTTGTCGCCGTCGTCATCTTCATGGTTTTCTATTACAAATGGTTCGGCCTGATCGCCAACCTTGCGCTGCTTTCCAACCTGGTGTTCATCGTCGCGTTGTTGTCGTTGCTGCAGGCCTCGCTGACGCTGCCCGGCATCGCGGGTATCGTATTGACGGTCGGCATGGCGCTCGATGCGAATATCCTGATTTTCGAGCGGATTCGGGAGGAGCTTGCGGCAGGCATTTCGCCCCAGACCGCCATCAGCTCGGGCTACGAAAAGGCGTTTTCGTCCATCGCCGACGCCAACGTAACGACGTTGATCGCGGGACTCGTACTGTTCCTGTTCGGTACCGGCCCGATCAAGGGATTCGCCGTCACGCTGTCGCTCGGCATCATCACCTCGATGTTTACGGCGGTGGTCGGCACCCGATCGGTGGTCAACCTCGTTTATGGCGGGCGCAAGGTCGCCAGCGTTCCCGTATAGGCCCGGCATGAAGTGGATCAAGGATAAAACGTCGATCAACTTCCTGGGGGGCACGCCGCGCCGGGTGGCGCTCACGGTGTCCGCGATCGCTGTGCTCCTGGCGGTAGCGTCGATCGCCATCAGGGGCCTGGCCTTCGGCATCGATTTTACCGGCGGTATTCTGCTCGAGGTCGGATACCCGGAAGCGGCCGACGTGGAGCGGATCCGCGAACTGATGGGCGAGACCGGCATCGAGGACGTGCAGGTGCAGCGTTTCGGAGAGCCGACCGATGTACTGCTGCGGCTGCCGCCACAGACAGACTCGGATCCCGATGCTCTCCGGGCGAGGTTGACCCAGGTTCTCGCCGCCGACAATCCCGGTGTCGAGGTCCGGCGGGTGGAGTTCGTCGGCCCCCAGGTCGGAGCGGACCTGCGCGAGAAGGGCGCGACGGCGATGATCTATGCCATGTGCCTGATCTTCGTCTACATCATGTTCCGCTTCCAGTGGAAGTTTGCGGTCGGAGCGTTGGCGGCGCTCGTGCACGACGTGATCGTCGTGGTCGGGCTGTTTTCCATTTTCGGCTGGCAGTTCGATCTCACCGTGCTCGCGGCGATATTGGCCGTGATCGGTTATTCACTCAACGACACCGTGGTCGTGTTCGATCGCGTGCGGGAGAACTTCCTCGGCCTGCGGGGGCGCACGCCGGAAGAAGTGCTCAATATATCCATCAACGACACCCTGTCGCGCACGATCATGACGGGCTTCACCACGCTGCTCGTGCTGGTTGCGCTTTACTTCATCGGCGGTGAAACCCTGAAGCCGTTTTCACTGGCGCTGATCATCGGGGTGCTCGTCGGGACGTTCTCGTCCGTGTACATTGCGAGCGCCTGCGCGATGCTGCTCGACATCAAGGCGCAGGACATGGCGCCCTCCGAAAAAGACGCCAAGCTGATCGACGACCTGCCCTGACGCCTGCGTGCAGGCAGCTCAACCTGCAGGAAAGAGCTTGGCGATATCGGGGGCGAAGAGCTTCGCGAGGGCGCTGTAGACCTTCGGGGTGCCCGTCAGCACGTGTCCCGTGTCGAGGAAGTCTTCGCTTCCGTCGAGCCCGCTCACGATGCCACCGGCTTCGCGGATGATCAGTGCGCCGCCGGCTATGTCCCACTTGCTGAGGCCCATTTCCCAGAAGGCATCCAGCCTTCCCGCGGCGACATAGCAGAGGTCGAGCGCCGCGGCGCCGGGCCGGCGCACGCCGGCAGTCGAGGTAATGGCTTTTTCCAGCATGCCGAAATACGGCCTCGCCGACAGGTCGGCGTCGCGGAATGGAAATCCGGTGCCGATCAGCGCCCGATCGAGGGACCGGCAGCCGCTGACCCGTATGCGGTGGCCGTTGAGTTGCGCCCCCGTCCCTCGCGAGGCAGTGAAGGTCTCCTGGCGCATCGGATCGTAAACGGCTGCGTGTTCCAGCCGGCCCTTGTGCAGCAAGGCCACCGATACCGCGAACACGGGGAATCCGTGCAGGTAATTGGTCGTGCCGTCCAGCGGGTCGATGACCCAGAGAAATTCCGATTCGCCGTGACTCCCGCTTTCCTCGGCCAGGATCGCATGATCCGGATAGTGCTTGTGGATGCTTTCGATGACGGCGCGTTCGGCCGCACGATCGATCTCGCTGACGAAATCGTTACGGCCTTTCATCTCCACCTGGATCCGGTCCAGCTTGTTCAGGCTGCGTATGAGCGTATCGCCGCCCCTGTGTGCGGCCATCACGGCGACGTTCAGCAATGCATGCATCTGCGGTTCCATCAGATTGCCGAAAGAACGAGGTTCCGCCGGCGCGGGAGAGGCGGCAATTCGCGTCGAGCCGGGACGGGCGCGGGAGCGGCAACCGCGGGGGCGGTAGAATAGCAGACCCCGGAGTCACCACGCATTGCCGCACATGACCACAGACTTGGCGAGACAAAGATGTCGATCAGGATAGTCCTCGTCGGCACGACCCATCCGGGCAACATCGGGGCCGTTGCCCGCGCGATGAAGAACATGGGTCTGGCGGACCTCGCCCTGGTCGCGCCGAGGTATTTTCCGCATGCGGAGGCATGCGCGCGCGCCTCCGGTGCGGAGGACCTGCTGGCATCCGCGGTCGTCACCGATAACTTGGTTGATGCCGTGCGGGATTGCCGGTTCGTGGCGGGAGCCAGCGCGCGTGCGCGCACGATCGACTGGCCCGTCCTGGGGCCGCGGGAATGCGCCGCGAGACTGGTCGCGGAAAGCTCGAGCGGCGACGTCGCCGCCGTTTTCGGGCCGGAGAAGTCCGGCCTCACGAACGAAGACCTCGATCGCTGCCAGGCCCTGCTCTCGATTCCCGCCGACCCGGCGTTCAGCTCCCTGAATCTCGCCATGGCGGTGCAGATCCTCTGTTATGAGTTGCGCCTCGCCCGCACCGATGCGACAAGCCCGCTCCCGCAGCGCGACGTGCCGCTGGCGAAGAGCGAGGACCTGGA
>DATABW010000318.1:0-6918 GCA_036259375.1 Woeseiaceae bacterium | reverse complement strand
GGACCGACAGCCCGGACTTCATTCGCCCCATGGTCGAGATCGAGCAACTGAGCACGGTCCTGACGCCGGCGGAGATTATTGCGGCCTTGACCCGCAATGCCGCGGCGTTCCTGAACCTCGATGCGGAAATCGGCACGCTGGAGACCGGCAAGGTGGCCGATCTCGTCATGGTGGACGGCAATCCCCTCGGCAACGTTCAGGCCCTGGGACACGTTCAAATCGTGGTACGAGGCGGCCGGATCGCCATCGATAACCGCCAGGCGGGCGATTCGCCGATCCATTGACGGCGAGTCCCGGGCTCGCCCGCCGTGCCTGCGGAACGAATTCCTGCTATAGATAAGCCATGCATCCGACCGACTCCGACGGGCCGGGACGTTCCGGTCGAGGTCCTGCCGGCGCCGCGGCCGTCAACGGGCGGTTCGACGGCGAGAGCGCCAGGCGAATCCTCCAGCGCGCTGCCGCGGAGCAGCAACGGCTGAGCAACGAGATGGCCGAGTCCTATTCCTTCGAGGAGCTGGAAGAGATCGCCGCGGAAGCCGGGATTTCGCCCGAGGCGCTCCGCGCGGCCGTTGAGGCACATCGGAGCCGGTCGGGCGGCCGCGCTGCCGGAACACCGCCCGTCGATGACGAGCGGCCAGGAACCTTATCAGCGGCGGTGACTCGCCCGATGCCGCGCCACTGGTCGAGGGCTGTCAAAACCGGCGTGCTGGCGACTGCCGGCGGCCTCGGATTTGTCGGATTATTGCTCGCATTCCCCGCAGTCGCCGAGACGGTCTTCTGGGCATTGCTACTCTTACTGGTGCTCGTCACCGTGCTGATCCTGCTGGGCGCCGCGCCGTTCTAGCCGATATGCGATCACGAATTCGCCGCCTGGCCATCGCCGCGCTGCTGGCAGCGTCAGGGGCGACGCCGGTGATCGGCCATGAGAGCGACGCCGTCGCGCACTATCTCGCCAACGAGGGCCTGATGGTGGCGCACGGGGAAACAAAGGTCCTGTTCGACCCCTTGTTCAACGAGAGCTTCGGTCAGTACCAGCTGCTTCCTGAGCGCATCGCCAAGGCGCTTTTTGCCGGAGAGCCGCCGTGGGACGGCGTGGACGCCGTCTTCATCAGCCACTATCACGACGACCACTTTTCTCCGCGCGAGATGCTCGAGTTTCTGCGAGTCCGCGAGGAGATTCATCTTTACGCGCCGGAACAGGCGGTGGCGGCCCTGCGTGAACTCGCCGGGACGGAAAACGATGACTTATCCGCCCGGCTGCACGCAATCGCCCTGCAGTACGGTGACGAGCCGCGGCAGATTGAAATTCCCGGGCTGCTGATCGAGGCGGTGCGCATACCGCACTCGGGATGGCCGACGCGCATGACGGAGGTCGAGAACATCGCCTGGCGCGTGACGTTGAACGACCGGACTACAGTGCTGCACCTCGGCGACGCCGACACCCGGGACCTGCACTTCGAGCAGGATGACGGCTACTGGGCGGAGCGCCGCCTGCACATGGCGTTTCCACCCTACTGGTACCTCCTGTCACGAGAAGGCATACGGGTGCTGCGCGAGCGGCTGCGGCCGCTTAAAACGGTCGGCATTCACGTTCCGGTGACGGTGCCCGGTAACGCCTCCGAACGGGAGGAAGCACTGCAGGACGTCGACCTGTTCACCCGGCCCGGTGAAACGAGGCAAATCCCGAAATGAGGCGACTCTCGTGAACGCCTCCGCTATTCCTCCGCGAGCTTCTCGCTCTCGGCCTGGATGCGCTTCCAGTCCTCCTCGAGTTCCGGGGTCATGGCTTCCCCGAAGTCGTCGGCCTCGAACACGGGCCGGATCTCGATGTCCGAGTCCTCGTTCATGGGATTGGGGCAGCGCTTGACCCACTCGATAGCTTCCTGCATCGACTTGACGTTCCAGATCCAATAGCCCGCCACCAGTTCCTTGGTTTCCGCGAAGGGGCCGTCGATGACCGTGCGGTTCTTCCCGGAAAAGCGCACGCGTACGCCGGCCGAGCTGGGCTTCAGGCCGTCGCCGCCCTGCATGATGCCCGCTTTCACCAGCTCGTCGTTGTACGCCATCATCCGGGAAATCAGCTCCTGGCTGGGCATTTCTCCGGCTTCGGAGCCCTCGGTCGCCTTCACGAACACCATGACTTTCATATTCCATCTCCTCGTCTGGACCCGTCGGGTCGAGTTTAGCTACCCGGTAATCGATCCGGGGCTCGCGAAATCGACAAGGGAGAAAACAGGTGGAGTCACTTGCGTCCGCGAAGCTGCTCCGCCTGGCAGCTCTCACTGGAGGCGCTGGTAGACGTAAAGGCCGCCGTAGCCGTCCTGGAGCCGGAGAACGTTTGCCTCCAGCGCGAACCGGTATTGCTCCAGCGCGCCCGTGTAACTGCTTCGCGTCATCAGGACATCGCCCTGGATCGCGAACATGCCGGCGTCGATCGACAGGCCGTACTGGTTCACCTGGAACTGCTCGCCCTGCACGATCAGGATGACCCCGTCCTGCCGCTGCCACACGCCGTCCAGCGTCAGCATCGCGGGAGTCGGCGCGGCGGCCGTCTGCGGCGGGCCGAAGCCGGCGGGCGAGTCTGCGATTTCCGGCCCGCCGGGTGGCGGCGCGGCGGAGGGGCCGCCGGCCGCTGCCTGCCCCACCTTCGCAAAGGCGTAGTTCAGGCCGGAGACCGTGTTCCGGGTCAACATGACGGGGCGGCCGTCCTGCATGTAAAGCGCGACCAGGTTGACCGAGAATTCCACGCTCAGCGGGTCCTCGGGCAGGCCCTCAGTGTCCATCTTGAAGCTGCGCAGGTGCGGGACCATCCGCCGGTCGAGGTACACGAGCTCCCGCGCCCTGAAAGCGGCGTTGCGCTGCGGCGCGGTCATGGTGCTGATCATCAGCGCCTGTTTTTCGGGGTGCCTCGCATACTCCACCAGCACGCCGTTCGGCACGATTGCACCGTTGCCGGCCAGCGCCTCCGGCTCGATCATCTCCCAGGTGCCGAGCAGGTCCTCCAGCTCGAAGGCGCTGCCTTGCTGCATGAAGGCCTTCAGGCCCGGATCTTCGCCCATCCGGTACTCGAACAGGGCATGTGACGTCTTGCCCCCGATCGCTTCGGCAGTCACGCCGAACACCTGCAGCCCGGGCTCCTGTAGGCCCAGGAGCAACTCCGGGCCGCCGCCCCAGGCGATGCGTTTGCCCGCGACATGCGATCGCGTGCCATCCTTCTTCAGGTACTCGAACAACAACGTGATCTCGTGCCCGGGCTCCGGTTTGATCTGACGATAGACGACAGAGCCATCCGGCTGCGGCAGCTCGAGCTCGACCGCGACCGCGTACCACCACTGCGGATGGAAATAGATCGTACCGCCGAGGTCGCCGGCTTCCGGATGGTGGAAGAGTATGGGCACGAGGATGTGGTCGCCGGACTCATCGATGGTGGCGTAGTAAGCCTTCTCGCCGCCGTACACGAGGTAGCGATAGCCGTCGAGTCGGGTCACGAGCGAGTTGGCGCCATTGCTGAACTGCGGAATCATGAGATCGATCCGGTCTGCGGCGGTGTCTCGCGCCCGTACCGACCAGTTGGCATCGACGATGCTCGCGCGATGCGATACCAGCAGGCCTTCGCCCTTGTCGTCCCACTGCCCTTGCAAGCCGCGCAGCCACAGGAGGTCGTCGCCTTCCACGACATAGCGGACGCCGTGGGTGTTGAGCGGCAGTGCCTCCTGCACGGGCCGTTCCGCCTTCCAGTCGACGAGCTGCAGGTCACGAATGGCAGGTGCTTTGCTGCCGGCAGCCTGCAGGCCGTGCAGCTGGCCGATGAAGTGCCGCCAGCGGCTGGCCGTGTTGATGGCGAGCTCGTCGTATGCCTCGTTCAGTACCGCAGCCGTGACCGGTGCGTAGATGGCGATGCCGTTGCTCAGGCGCCTGGAAGGGCTGGTCTTGTGGGTGATGAGCAGTTTGTCCAGCGCCTGCTCGAGCGCCCGCAGCTCGCCCCGGGCGGGGAATCCGCGGGCGTTCAATTCCATGCGCCGGAACGCGTCGACGAGGTCGATGCTGGCCAACGCATCGCTGCTCTTCTGGAGCTCGGTTCGCGGCGCGTAGCCCTCCGCAAAGAAGATCGACCGGGATACGAGAGGCCATAGCTCCGGCAAGGCAGGCTCGAGCTTCGCCAGCAATCGATCGAAGCGCTCACTGAACGTGGGCAGGTGTGCCAGGTCGTAGGCCGCAAGGGTCGTGATGGCCTCTTCGCGCTCGCGGTAGTAGCCGTCGAACTGTTCGACGATTTGGGCCGCAAGTCCCGCCGTGGTCGCCCGCACGTCGGCGAACGCCGGGAGGACGCGATCGTAAGGCCAGCCGTCGCCCGGCTCGGTAGCCTGCGAGGCAACCAGCACGTCGGTGAGTCCCTGGAGCTCCAGCGCGACCTCGTACTGGGCCATCAAACACATATCGAAGCCGGTCAGGTCGAGCGTTTCGTGTCCGGACGCACCGAGCGCCCCGCTGATGGCGGTGGACAACTGCGGGAGCGTCAGCGAATCCGTCGCATGCGGCTCCCCGGGCAGCCCGTGATCCACCGCATGCGCCTGCCAGCCGCCGCCGTGATTCCACAGGAGCAGCGCAGTGCGTTTCGCCGGGAAGCTCTTCAGGGTGGTCGCCAGGAAAGCTTCGAGGACGGCCGGATCACCCATGTTGACCTCACCCGGGCGGGCAATCACGGGCGAGCGGAGAATGCTCTTGTCTTCGTCCCGCGCGATGCGGTACACGCGCGCGTCGGTCCAGTTGCCGTCCGAGTCGTCGTAGCCCTCGGCCCGGTCGATCAGCACGATGAGGTTGACGTCGCCGCCGAGCCCGAGCTCCATCTCGTTCATGTCGAGGAGCCCGAACTTCTCGAGGTCGTTATCGGCGTCGAGATAGACGGCAATGGTCCATTCGGCGGGGTCGCTGCGCGACTCGTCGAATTGCTCTAACCCGGTCGCAGCGACGAGCGGCATCGAGCTCAGGCAGAGTGCCAGCGCGGCGATAAGGCGGCTTCGGATCGGCATCGTGTATTCCTTCGGCTGACGTTGGTGATTCATCGGCAGCGGTCGCTCTGCACGCGGTAGACGCGCTCGCCGTCGACGTACGTCTCATTACCCTGCACCTGCAGGGAGTGCTGTGAGGCTTCGCCGCCGGTCGAGCGCAGGTTGAGCACCGCGCGGTCGCCGATCGTTTCGACGCTCCACTGGCCCCGCTCCGCGCCGTCCCCGGCGCTGTAGCCGCTCGTACCCCCGCCGGCATCGGCGGCAACGCTGGAGCTCGAGAGGTAGGCATAAGTGCCGTCGCGGCAGAGGTGGAGTGATTCCGAGGTGCTGCCGCCGACGTAGCTGCCATCGGCGCCACCGCCGCTGTAATACGAGCTCTGGCGCTTGAGCATCATCCCGGCGAGGTACGCTCGCCACTGGTCGGTGGCGACACTCTGGCGCGGCGGTGCAAACGCGACCGAAGCGGCCGTGCCGGCGGTGAGCCTGGCGTAATAGTCGTGCTCGCCTGCCGGCCCGCCGAAGAACACAACCACACCGTTGCCATTGCGGCCGAGGCGGCCGATCGCGTGACCCGCGTACGTGGCGTTCGCGAGGCTGATCTCGTAACCGCGCCCGGTACGCTGGCCGGCTGAGCTGGGGTAGAGGACGACCCCGTGTCCGAGATCCTGCGGCTGGTTCAGGAACTGCTCGATCTCCTGCCAGCTCGTGGCCGGCCGCATGATGACCAACCCGAGCCCGGCACGCGAGTTGGAGCCGAACACGAAGGCGGCGGAACCCGGCGGCAGTCCCCCGAGCCATTCCTCGGGGATGACGAAAGACACGCCGTCGGCTGGCGATTCGACGCGTGTTCCGGCAGCGTATTGCCGGCCGGTCTCCAACTGCGCGGCACCGCCGGCCTGGCCTAGCGCCGGTGGCGCAACACCGGACGCGTCACCTGGCGCAGGTGCGGTGTCACCCGGCGCGGCACTCTCGATCTCGACGAGGCCCTTGGGACCATCGCCAGGCTCTTCCTGCGCGCACGCCGAGCCGGTCAATAGCAGCGACATCGCGAGAGTGGCCACCCCGAGAATCATGTTGGTGTTCATGCGTACCTCACTCGTGCCGGAACCAGCGCGTGATCACGAGGTCCGCATCCGCGACGGTCGACTGGAACAGCACCGGGCTGATTTGCTGGTTGGCACCCGACTGCATGGGTACCGAAGTGGGTGCGGCCGACTGCACCTGCACGAGCCCGCGTTGCATCGGCACGACCGCCGGCTCACGCACGGGCCGGTAGCTTGCCGGGACGCTGGGGCGCTGGCCGGCGAGTTGCGCGATCAGCTCCTCGATGTCATGCCGTCGCTCGCCCGACGCGATGAAGTAGACCTGCTCGACACCGCGATAGTCGTCCAACCCCCACCAGGTCGTGCCGCCGGGGACCAGGTACTCCGCGCCGGGTTGCACGCGGCTCGGGACGTCACCGCGCCCGGGAAAGATCTGCGCAACGTAGCCCGTCGCGTCAATGCCGATCACGTAGACGTAGCAGGCGCAGTTCGCGCTGAAGTACATCTTGATTTTGTCGCCGCGGGCCGGGTCGCCTCGGCCATCGCGGAGCACATCGCCGTCCTGCACCGGTCGCAGCCCGACCTGCCCGTCGGGCGTACGCTGCTGTGCGAGCAGGGCGACCTCCAGCGCGATGCCGGGCGCGGCGACGCCGGTCCCGTCGTGGGGCGGCGCTGCATAGGTTTCCTGGGCGTAGGGATCCTGGGCTTGTGGGTCCTCTCCATAAGCACCCGCGCTGTCCGGATCCTGCTGGTAGCCGTCCGACGCGTACCCGTCGCTGGCGTATGGGTCCTGCCCGTAGCCGGGGTCATATGCCGCCTCGTCATAGGCCGGCTGCGCGTAGGCTTCTTCCGCGGCTTCCTGCGTG
>DATABW010000317.1:0-4434 GCA_036259375.1 Woeseiaceae bacterium | reverse complement strand
CGTCATACTGTCCGGTGGGCAGGACTCTACGACGTGCCTGTACTGGGCCCTCGAGCATTTCGGGCGCGATACAGTGGAGTCGGTCACCTTCGATTACGGCCAGCGGCACCGCGTCGAAATAGAGTGCGCACGCAGGATCGCCCGGCGCGCCGGCGTCCCGAACGCGGTGCTGCCGATCGACACGTTTGCGGCGCTCGGCGGCAATGCGCTCACGGACGCGGAATCCGCGATACCCGAAAGCGCGGCCGGCCAAGGCGAGATTCCGGCGACGTTCGTTCCCGGGCGCAACCTGGTGTTCCTGACCTTCGCTGCGGCATGGGCATGGCCGCGCGGCATCGATGATCTCGTCACCGGGACCGCCCAGACGGACTACAGCGGCTATCCGGACTGCCGCCGCGATACTATCGACGCGCTGGAAAAAGCCCTTTCACTGGGGCTCGAACGCGACATCCGCATTCACACGCCGCTCATGAACCTGTCGAAGAAGGAAACGGTCGAACACGCCGACCGGCTCGGCGCGATCCCGGCCATGGCGCTGACCCACACCTGCTATAAGGGGGAGCGGCCGCCGTGCGGCGCCTGTGCGGCCTGCCGCCTGCGCGCGCAGGGTTTCGCCGAGGCCGGCATCGAAGACCCGCTCACGACGACATGACCTACACGGTGAAGGAAATTTACTACACGCTGCAGGGCGAGGGCGCGCAGACGGGCCGGCCGGCCGTATTCCTGCGTTTCGCCGGCTGTAACCTGTGGTCGGGCCGCGAGAAGGATCGCGCGCGCGCCATCTGCCGTTTCTGCGATACCGATTTCGTCGGCACGGACGGCCCCGGCGGGGGTAAGTTTCGCACGGCCGGCGAACTGGCCGAAGCCGTGGCGCGCCACTGGCCCTCACCGGCCGCCAGCGGAAAACCCTACGTCGTCTGTACGGGCGGCGAACCGCTGCTCCAGCTCGACGAGGCAGCTATTGCCGCCTTGCACGCGCGCGGATTCGAGATCGGCGTGGAGACGAACGGCACGGTGCGGGCGCCCGCCGGGCTCGACTGGATCTGCGTCAGCCCGAAAGCCGGCGCGCCCGTCGTGCAACGGACGGGCAACGAGCTGAAGCTGGTGTTCCCGCAGCGGGAGGAGGAAGCACAGCCGGAGCGCTTCGAGGACCTGGACTTCGCCCATTATTTCCTGCAGCCCCTCGACGACGCCGAGAAGGACCGCCATACGCGCGCCGCAATCGAGTACTGCCTCGCGCACCCGCGATGGAAGCTCAGCGTTCAGACGCACAAGATAACCGGCATCGCCTGAAGGCAGGCGCGTGGTCAATCACCGAATCCTGCGGGTCCTGGTCGCTGTCGCTTTCGGGCTGGCGGTCGCCTTCTATGCCTATCAGCGTGTGACCGATCCCCGGCCGGCGATGCAGCGGGCCAGGGAAGAAGCCGTCGTACGCGCGTCACGCGACATCCTGCGTGCGTACATCGAGCCCGCGTCCGACCTGCGGATCGTCGATCCCCTCGCGCCGGACAGGACGGTGGGCAAGGTCTACATCTACCCGGCCGAGGAGGGCGGCTGGGAAGTCTCCGGCCATTACCGGCGAGATGCGACGGACGGCTGGCATCCCTACCTGATGCGGCTGGATGACGCATCGACGCTGATCAAACTGTCAGTCCGGGACGCCGATACGCGCCTGCGCCGGAAAGCCGCCGCGGACCCGAAGCTCTCGATCGAGCTGCAGGAGCCCGCCTGACGGGCGACACACCGGTGAAAGCCGTGTCGCCCGCGAGACCGGCTCCTACAGGATCCATCGGCTCCAACCTTTTTCGCGGCTCGCGCATCCAATCCTCACAGTCGCCCCCAATCGTGAGGACCCGCCCTGAAGATCGCCGACACTTCCGCGCAGGACGTGCAGCTCGCACCGCGCAGCAACCGCAACCGGCGCATCGTCGGCGCGAGCGTGGTGCTGCTCATGCTCGCGCTGGTGTGGATCGCCGTCCCCGTCGTCAATCGCTGGGCGAACGCCACGGCGACCGTGCCGCTGGAGCGCCTGCGGATCGCCGAAGTCACGCGCGGCGACCTGGTGCGGGACGTGTCGGTCCAGGGGCGGGTGGTCGCCGCCGTCAGTCCCACGCTCTACGCGCGTGAAGCCGGAACGATCACGCTGCAGATAGACGCAGGCGCGACGGTTGAGCAGGGCCAGGTGCTGGCGGTGGTCGACAGTCCGCAACTCGCCAACGAGCTCGAACAGGCGCGCTCATCGCTGCAGCAGCAGACAGTTGAACTGCAGCGGCAGCGCATTGAATCCCGCCAGCTCGCCCTGGAGAAGCGGAAGGCGGCGGATCTCGCCGAAGTTGCACTGGTGGCGGCGGAACGGGAGAAGCGCCGCGCGGACCAGGCCAACGACGTCAAAGTCATTTCGGTAATCGACTACGAGAAAGCGCAGGACGATCTCCGAAAAGCCGAGCTCGCTTTCGAGCACGCAAAAGCGGACGCCGACCTGTTCGACGAGCGGCTCGAATTCGAGCTGCGCGCCAGCGAGCTAGCCGTGCAGCGCCAGCAACTGCTCGTCAGGGAGCTGGAACGGCAGGTGGAGGCCCTGTCGATCCGTTCGCCGGTGAACGGAATCGTGGGCGACCTGCTGGTCGACCAGAAGTCGGCAGTGTCGAAGGACATGCCGGTGCTGTCCGTAGTGGATCTCTCGCGCTTCGAAATCGACGCGCAGATACCGGAGAGCTACGCCGACGACCTGGGGCTGGGCATGCCGGCCGAGATCATCGTCGGCAGCGCGAAGTACAAGGGCACGGTCGTCGCAGTCTCGCCCGAGATCGTCGACAACCAGGTCAGCAGCCGCATCCGCTTCATTGCCGAGATGCCGCCGAACATTCGCCAGAACCAGCGCCTCACCACGCGCATCCTGCTGGAGGAGCGACCGAACGTGCTCATGCTGGCACGCGGCCAGTTCCTCGACAGCGGAGGCGGCCGCGTGGCGTACGTCCTCGATGGCGACGGCGTCCTGCACCGCCGCCCGATCGCCATCGGCGCCCGCAGCCTGGCGGCCGTCGAAATCGCCTCCGGCCTCAGGGAAGGCGAAGCCGTCGTTATTTCCAGTGTCGACGCGTTTCGCGGCGCCGACACCGTCCTCGTTACCGACTGATCCCAAGGAGTGCCGCTGATGCTGCGCATGCAGAACGTCTCGAAGGTCTACCGCACCGACTCGGTGCAAACCCATGCACTGCGGGAATTCTCGCTCACCGTCAACGAAGGGGAGTTCGTGTCCGTTACGGGACCTTCCGGGTCGGGCAAGACGACCTTCCTCAACATTGCGGGACTGCTGGAAGAATTCAGCGGCGGAACCTACGAGCTCGACGGCAAGGACGTGTCCCGCCTGAGCGACAGCGAACGCTCGCGCGTGCGTAACGAGAAGATTGGATTCATCTTCCAGAGCTTCAACCTCATCCCGGAACTGGACATCTTCGACAACGTGGACGTGCCCCTGCGTTACCGCGGCTTCAAAGCGGCGGAACGGAAACGGCGCATCGAACGGGTGATCGAGATGGTGGGGCTGGGCTCGCGCATGCGCCACTTGCCGTCGCAGTTGTCGGGCGGTCAGCAGCAGCGTGTGGCGATCGCGCGCGCGCTGGCCGGCGAGCCCCGGTTCCTGCTCGCCGACGAACCGACGGGCAACCTGGACTCCGGCATGGCAGAGAGTGTCATGGAGCTGCTGGCGGAGATCAATGCCCGGGGGACGACCATCGTGATGGTGACGCACGAAAAAGCACTCGCGAAGCGGGCCGGGCGCAACATCTCGGTGCGGGACGGCCGCGTAAGCAGCGGCGACGCCCTGCGCGTCGCGGCGGCCGGCTGAGCCGCGGAGGCCTCGATGTTTCGCTATTACCTCAAGCTGGGCCTGCTCAGCATCCGGAAAAACCCGGTCCTCTCCGCGCTGATGGTTGCCGCGATCGGTGTCGGCATCGGCGCCTGCATGACGATCGTCAACATCGACTACATCATGGGCGGCAACCCGATCCCGCATCGGTCGGACGTTCTTTATCACGTGCAGTTGGACAGCTGGGATCCTCACCAGCCCTATGACGAGCCGGACGAGCCGCCGGACCAGCTCACCTATCTCGATGGCACGGCCTTGTGGGAAGCCGGCAAAGCCCGGCGGCAGGCGCTGAGCTACGTCACGGCACGCGTGATCGAACCCGCCGATCGGGATGTCCGGCCGTTCGACGTTGTCGCTCGGACCACGACGGCCGATTTTTTCCCCATGTTCGACGTGCCGTTCCTGTAGGGGCAGGGCTGGGACCATTCCGCCGACGTGAACCGGGAGCGCGTGGCGGTCCTGTCCCGGGAAACGAACGAGCGCCTGTTCGGCGGCGCGGATTCTGTCGGCCGGACACTCGTGCTGAACGGCGAAAACTATCGGGTGACCGGCGTGCTCGCGGATTG
>DATABW010000316.1:0-3225 GCA_036259375.1 Woeseiaceae bacterium | reverse complement strand
ATCCCGCTTGAAACATCGAGCCTGACGATACTGATCATCCTGATCGCGGGCTTCCAGATCTTTCCCTATCCCGACGACACGATTGCTCTCGACGCGCGGGATTTCTTCGCGGGTTTCGGCAACGAGGCGATGATCGCAATCGGCGCGCTGCTCATGGTGGGCAAGGCGCTCGACACGACCGGTGCAATGCAACCGCTTGCCACCGTCATCGGCCGTGCCTGGTCGAAGTGGCCGGCGGTGGCGCTGCTCATCACGCTCGCAGTGAGTGCCGTGATGAGCGCTTTCCTCAACAACACGCCCATCGTCATCCTCCTCATGCCGATACTCGTAGGAGTTTCGCTCAAGACGAAGACGCCGGTGTCGGGCCTGATGATGCCTTTGGGTTTTGCGACCATCATCGGCGGCATGTCCACCACCATTGGTGCTTCCACGAACCTGCTCGTGGCGGGCATCGCCCGTGACATGGGATTCGTCGACTTCAGCATGTTCGATTTCGTTCTGCCGGTAGCGATTGTCGGCAGCATCGGCATTCTTTTCCTCTGGCTCATCGCGCCGCGGCTGCTGCCGGAGCGGATCCCCCCGATGGCGGACGTATCGCCGCGCGTGTTCAGCGGCCAGTTGCACATCAAGGAAGGTGGATTTGCTGCCGGCAAGACTCTTTCCGAAATCCTGTCGAAGACGGATGGACGCATGCGAGTCGACCGGGTGCAACGCGGCGAGTCGCTGTTTCTCGCAAAGCTGCCGTCACTCGTCCTGCAGCCGGGCGACCGCCTGTTCGTCAAGGACACACCGGAAAATCTGAAACAGTACGAGACGATGCTGGGCGCGACGCTCTATAGTTCGGCGGACACGGAACATCCGGTCGATGCCGATCGTCCGCTCACCGCGGCCGGTCAGCAGCTTGCCGAGGTCGTCGTCACGCGCGGCTCGCCTCTACATTTCCGCAACCTTGCGTCGACGCGTTTCAGCAGCATGTATGGCCTTGTCCCGCTCGCAATTCACCGCGCGCGCGTGCCGAGTTCGCAGATCACCACCGACCTGAACCAGATCCGGCTGCGCGCGGGTGACGTGCTGCTGGTCCAGGGCACGCGCAGCGCGATCGACAAGCTCAAGGCGGGCGGCAGCATGCTGGTTCTCGACGGCACGACCGACCTGCCACACACCGAGCGTGCGAAAACGGCGCTCGCCATAGTGGCATTCGTGATCTTCGTGGCGGCCATCGATCTGCTGCCGATCTCCGTCAGCGCCATGATCGGTGTCGGCCTGATGCTGGCAACGGGCTGCCTGCGCTGGCGCGACGCCCTGAGCGCGCTCTCGACCCGCGTCATCCTGGTGATCGTCACGAGCCTTGCCCTGGCGAAAGCCCTCGTCGGCACCGGGATGGCAAGCCTGCTGGCCCTGGGTTTCGTCAGCGCTGCGGGCGACCTGCCGGTGCCGGTAGTGTTGAGCGCATTGCTGCTGATCATGATTCTGCTGACGAATGTCGTCCCCAACACCGCGGTCGCGATCGTCAGCACGCCGATTGCACTCGCGGTTGCATTCCAGCTCGGGAGCGATCCCGAACCTTTCGTCCTGGCAGTCCTCTTCGGCGCCAGCATGAGTTTTGCGACCCCCTTCGGCTACCAGACCAACCTCCTGATCCTGAGCGCGGGCGGTTATCGCTTTTCGGACTTCATTCGAGTCGGCATCCCGCTCTCGATAATCATGTGGCTCGGCTATTCGATCATCCTGCCGCTTCTCTATGATGCTTGACCGGGCCTCGAAGTGCAGGGATACTCCGGCGATATGTCATCGCACCGCAACGACCTGAACTGGCTCTGGCTTCCCGGAAAGGAGATGGCCTCTGCCTGACGTTTAGCCGCGCAGAAAGAACACGAAGCCCATCTCCGCCACAAGTGGAGGTGGGTTTTTTTTCGCCACGACAAAACCGGTTTCCGACGAAATTTTAAATTAAAGAATGCAACCGCCGTTCGACATAGCTGCCGATCTCGATACCCCGGTCTCGGCATACCTGAAACTGAAGGAGCTGAAACCGCGCTTCCTCCTGGAAAGCGTCGAGCGGGGCGAGCGGCTGGCACGCTACTCGTTCCTCGGCTTCGGCGATGGCTTCGAAGTACGGCTGGAGCGGGACGCGTTCGACGTAAATGGCAGCAGGCATCCCTATCCAGGGAGCAAGGAGGAATACTTAGGTCACTTGCGTTCGGCCCTGAGGCAAGCGCCACAGCCAAAGCCGATGGTGCCGGGGCTGCCATTCTCGGGAGGGTTGGTGGGCGTCTCCGGTTATGACGTGGTGCGCCTCTTCGAGCGACTGCCGAACGGCCCGGCGGCGCAAGCGGGAATCCCGCTGGCAGCTTTCACCGCAACCGGCTCGACGCTCGTCTTCGATCACCTGACGCGGCGTGTGGCATTGCTGCACGATGGATCCGAAACCGATCGCCAGCGCCTGCGGCGCGAGGTAATCACCCTGCTGCGCGGGGCCGTACCAACGAGTGACGAACGCGTATCGATAAGCGTGCCCGAACAATGCATGCACGAGACAGGCTTCGCCGAGCGCGTCGCAGTCTGCAAGGAACATATCGCGGCGGGCGATATCTACCAGATCGTTCTGTCGGTGCTCTTCAGGGGGCGAGGCAACGTCGCTCCCTTCGAAGTGTACCGGGCGTTGAGGTTGCTCAATCCGTCGCCTTACATGTTCTATTTCGAGTTCGGTGACCTGAAGGTCGTAGGCTCCTCGCCCGAAGCGCTGGTGAAGCTCAACGGGAGGCGTGCCTCGCTCCGGCCGATCGCCGGCACCGTACCGCGCGGCAGCACGCTAAAGGAGGACACGCAGAATGAGAAAATGCTGCTGGCCGACCCGAAGGAATCGGCGGAGCACGTGATGCTGGTCGACCTCGCGCGAAACGACCTCGGCCGCGTCGCATCACCCGGAAGCGTGCGGGTGGAGCCGTATCGCGCGATAGAACGTTACAGTCACGTAATGCACATCGTAAGCGGCGTGCAGGGAGAACTGGCGCCGCAGTTCGATGCATTCGACCTGTTCGCCGCGAGTTTCCCGGCGGGCACGCTGGTCGGCGCGCCGAAAGTGCGCGCCATGGAGATCATCAACGAACTGGAAGACACCGGCCGCGGCCTCTATGCCGGCACCGCCGGCTATTACGGCATCGGCGGTGACATGGACCAGGCGATCACCATCAGGACACTGGTGTTCAACGGTGACGAGTACAC
>DATABW010000315.1:0-2715 GCA_036259375.1 Woeseiaceae bacterium | reverse complement strand
CCGCCAGCCGCCGCTGTTCCTTGTGCTTCGCGGCTTCCGCTTCGCGCCCGTGACGCCGGCGCTCCGCCTCCGCGAGCTCCCGCTGCACCGCTGCGTTCAGCCGCCCGAGCTGGCCCTTGAGAATGTAGTCCCGCGCCCCGGCTTTCATGGCCTGTACGGCGCGCTCTTCACCCATGGCGCCGGACACGAAAATAAAAGGAATATCGTAGTTCTGACGGCTGAAGACCTTGTAAGCCGTCAGTCCATCGAAACGCGGCATCGAGAAATCGCTGATGATGAGGTCCCATTCGCCGCCGGCAAGGGCAGTGAGGAAGTCCTCCTCCGTGTCGACACGCTGGTAGTTGACGTCGTACCCGCCGCGCTTGAGCTCCGCGCAGATGAGCTCCGTGTCGACGTCGGAGTCTTCGACGAAGAGGACCCGCAACCTCGTCATGACGTGGGCGCGCGGTTGATTGCCAGCCAGTAATAACCGGCGCGGCTGGCCACTTCGGCGAGCGCGTCGAAATCCAGCGGCTTCACGATGTAGCTGTTCACGCCGAGCTTGTAGGACTCGGTGATGTCCTTCTCCTCTTCGGACGAGGTCATAATGACGATCGGGATGTGCCGTGTCTTAGCGTCGGCCTTGAGCGCGCGCGTAACCTCGATTCCGTCGACCTTCGGCATTTTGAGGTCGAGCAGGATCAGCCGTGGCCCGCTGCCGGAGCGGCCTTCAAACTCGCCGCGGCGGTACACGTAATCGAGCGCCTGCTCACCGTCCTTCACCCACACCACGTTATTCGCGAGATTGTGTTCCTTCAAGCCGCGCATCGCGAGTTCCGCGTCCAGCGCGTTATCGTCGACGAGCAGGATCTCGACTTCCTCAAACTTCATCAGGCCTCTCCCTGGGTATGCTGAAATGAAAGGTCGCGCCCTCACCGGGACGGCTATCCGCCCAGACGCGGCCGCCATGCCGCGCCACGATGCGATGTACCAGCGCCAGCCCGACGCCAGTGCCCGGGAATTCCGACTCGTCGTGCAGGCGCTGGAAAACGCCGAACAGCTTGTCGCGGTAGCGTGGATCGAATCCGGCGCCGTTGTCGCGCACGTAGTACACGTTTTCCTCTTCCTCGACGATCGCGCCGACTTCGACGACCGCTTCTTCGTTCCTGGAGGAAAATTTCACCGCATTCGATAAAAGGTTCAGCCACACCTGCTGCATGAGGTTCCGGTCGGCCATGGCCGGCGGGAGCTTCCCGACGCGAAACTCGAGATTGCCGCTCGCCTCGTCCCGGTCGAGGCGTTCGAACGCGCTGCTCGCTAGCTCCGCCATGTCGATGAGCGAAGGTTCGATGGCTTTCCTCCCAAGCCGCGAGAACCGAAGCAGGTCGTCGATCAGGGCGCCCATCCTGTCGGCCTGCCCGCGGATGATGCCGAGCTTGCGCCGGGCCTCCTCGTCCAGGTGGTCCCTGTGATCCTCCCACAGCAGGTTAGAGAAGCCAGTGATTGCCCGGAGCGGAGCGCGCAGGTCGTGCGAAACGGAATAGCTGAAACTTTCCAGTTCCCGGTTCGCTGCTTCCAGCTGCGACGTGCGCGCCTCCACCCGATCCTCGAGTTCGGCGTTCAGCGTGCGCAGCTCTTCCTCCGCCCGCTCCTGCTCGCGCACCGAGTGCTCCAACCGCTCCGCCCGCCGCCCGAGCTCATCCAGCATGCCGTTGAAGGAATCGACCAGCAATCCGATCTCGTCGCTGGTGGACTTGGGCGCGCGCAGGCTGAAATCGCGCTGCTCCATGACGCGACGAGCGACGGAGGTCACCTGCGCGATCGGCTGGGTGATCGTGCGCTGCAGCCAGCCCGAGATCAGTGCCGCCGCCACCAGGCTGAGCAGCATCACAGCTCCGAGGATGCCGAGGTAATCCATCAGGCGCCCGCCCAGATCGTGGCTCGCGCGCAGTCCGACGGTGCCGATGATCTCGTCGCCGCCGGCGACGATGCGCTGGAACACCACGAGTTCATTGCCGTCGACGTAATGACCGTCTGTGGCCGGCAGCTCCGGGAAGCTCACCGCCTGCCCCGTCGCGGAATAGCTGGCGAACATCGTGCCGTTGGCGGTATAGATCGCCGCGCTGCTGATGTCCTCGTTCGCCGCCAGCGAGGCCAGGTATTCGTGCGCGGCCTCCGGATCGAGGAACTGGAGAGCCGGCGCTGCGGCCAGACCGATGACGGCCGCCTGGGCGGACAATTCGTGCACACCTGTTTGCCGAAAATCGCGGAGCTCGTAGTAGACCATCGAGGCGCCACTGATCAGCAGCGCCGAAGCCGCCGTGACCAGCACGACGAACAGGACCTTCGCACGCACTGAGCGCCGACCGAGGCGCTTCACTGGGCGCTCCTCGGCTCGACGCGCTCGGCAACTACCAGCATTCGTGAACTGATGGAAAGCCCGCTGGCGTCCGCGGCGTCGAGCGAGACTTCGAAACGGATCCGGTGGTCGACCAGCCGGAAGTTGATGGCACTGCCCGCTTCCAGTGCTCCGTCCCACTCGGTAACCACCAGCACGGCGTTCTCGCGCGCAATGTCGCGCAACTGTACGAGTGCCGGCGCACGCTCGCGGGCTATGAACAGCACGTGGAGCTCGGCTAGCTCCTCGCCATTCTGTACCAGCCGAACCTCGATTGGCCTGCCGTGGACTTCCCGATCGCGCATCATGGAGCCCAGCTCTGCCGCGACCTGCTCGTC
>DATABW010000314.1:0-3657 GCA_036259375.1 Woeseiaceae bacterium | reverse complement strand
ACCCTCCAGCCGATCGGTGACGAGCGTTATAACGCGATCGGTTTGTGGGAAGGCGAGGGCGGTGGCAAGACACTGATGTTCAACGGGCATCTCGACACCTCTTTCGGACCGGAGCAGGCGCACCGGGGGCTCGGTTATCGCTGCGAGGGCAACGTCGTCGACGACGAGTGGATCTATGGCATGGGCACGTTCAACATGAAGAGCGCGCTCGCGACCTATACCGTGGCCTGCGAAGCGATCCGGGCGGCGGGAATCAAGATTGCCGGCAACGTGGTGATCGCCGGCGTCGCCGGCGAGATCGAGAAAGCGCCGGTCAACGACTTCGAAGGCCGCATGTACCAGGGCTACGGTCCGGGAACGAAGTACGCCATCACGCACGGCGCCGTGGCGGACTACTGCATCCTGGGCGAGCCGACCAACATGATGCTGATCCCCCGTCACTGTGGTACGACCTGGTTCCGCATCACCGTGCCCGGCATGCTGATCCACACCGCCTGGTCGGACCACGAAAAAAACGCCGTCAGCAATGCGGGAATCGTGCTCAGCGCGCTGAACGAGTGGATTCCGGGTTACATGGCGAGGAACGAGTTCGGCGGCACCCGACCGAAAGTCAACATCGCCGCGATCGAGGGCGGCTGGCCCTGGCGCGGCGCGAGAACGCCCGATACCTGCTCCATTTACATGGACGTGCGCACGCCGCCGGACCTGCTCCCGGTGCAGGTGTATCGTGAAGTTCGGGAGCTCATCCGGGGTCTCGAGAAAGAGCACGCCTGCCTGGAGGGAACCAAGGTCGATATCTACGTGTCGGCGCCGGGTACCAGTATCCCCGACGACCACGAGCTGGTGCGAACCATCGTGGCGGCGCACACGGACCAGCTCGGAGAGCCGCCGAAACAGGGGAACGAAATCTGGTACAGCGACGCCGCCCATATGAACCGCTACGGCATCCCGACCGTCAACTACGGCTCGGCAGGACGCATCCGCACCGGCGGCGGCGGATTCGACACGCATCAGGGCGAAGCGGTGCACATCGGCGACATGCTCGACATCATCAAGGTGTACATACAATGCATCCTGACGATCTGCGGAGTGGCCGGCGCGGCCGGCAAGCAAAGCTGAAGCCGTGGGCGGCCCGACGCTACACGACGCACTTTCCAAGGCGCGGGTCTATGACCTGGGCCAGTGTTACTGGCCCGGCATGCCGGTGCACCCGTTCGACCCGCCGTACCAGTATTATCTCTTCGACTATCACGAGCACGTCGTGAAGGACCTTGGCAAGATCGCGCCGGGCTTCTCGCATGCGATCGGCATGATGATCACGTCCATGCACGCCGGCACGCATTTCGATGCGCCGGTGCACATGTCGCAGGATCTCAAGGTACAGGGCATCGACGTGACGCCCTACCAGCGGGGCACGGGCTTCGTCGATCTGCCGGAACCGTTGCACAGCATGGAGAAAGTTCCGCCGCTGGTGCTGCGCGCCGTACTGTTCGACATCCCTCCGGTGAAGGGACTCGATATCCTGCCGGAGCGCTATTCGATCACTGCCGAGGATCTGGAGGCGGCGGCGGACGCCGGCAACCTGGAGCTGAAGGAAGGCGACTGTGCGCTCGTGCGGACCGGTTACGGCAGCCTGTTCGAGAGCGACGGCGAAGCCTACCTGCACAAGTGGGCAGGCCTGTCGCCGGACGCTGTACGCTGGCTGGCGGCGCGCAAGCCGCGGCTCGTCGGCACCGATAATCTTTCCATCGGATGTCCCGATCTGTTCGACGCGCACCGCGTGCTCCTGATCGACAACGGCATCTACGTCATGAAGAGCCTCTACCTGGAGGAGCTGGCAGCGGACGAGCGGCAGGTCTCCACCGTGGTCGTGCTGCCGCTCAAGATCAAGGGTGGCGAGGCTTCGCTGATCCGCCCGATTGCAATTGCCTGATCACATGCATTCAACAAAGGTTTCACCCATGCAGCAGAAAATATGGACGAGCGAGCTGAACGAGCTCGATGAAGTGCGCAACGGCTTCGACCCTGCAAAACCCGTGCGCTTTTACGATACGACCCTGAGGGACGGCGAGCAGGCGGTGGGCGTCGTATTCGACCCGGAAGAGAAGTTCGAGATCGCCTGCGGCCTCGCCGACCTCGGCGTCGGGCGCATCGAAGCGGGTTTTCCACGCGTATCGGAGGCCGATTCGCGGGCGGTTAAGCGCATCCTGGACGCCGGCCTGAACTCCGAGATCTGGGGCTTCTCGCGGGCGGTGCAGGCGGACCTGGATGCCCTGATCGAGCTGGGCATCAAGCAGGCGCTCATCGAGATTTCGACGAGCGAGGTGAAGATGGCGGCTTACGGGTTCACTCGCGAGGTGGTGCTGAAGCGCGTCACCCACGCGATCCGGCATGCCGTCGACAACGGTATGCGCGTGATTTTCTTCCCCGTCGACAGCACGCGCAGCGATCTCGCCTTCCTCGAGGAAGTCTACGGACGCGCCATCGAAACGGGTGCGTCCGAAGTCGCTGTGGTCGACACGATCGGGGCCTGCGCGCCGGAAGCGGTCGAACACCTGGTGCGCAAGGTCCGCGGCTGGATAGGACCGGAGATGCCGCTGCATTTTCACGGTCACAACGACTTCGGGCTGGGCACGGCTCTGGCCATCGCCGCGGTGCGCGGCGGAGCCGACTGGATCCAGGGCACGGTCAACGGCATCGGCGAACGGGCCGGCAACTCGGATATCTGCGAAGTGGCGCTGGCGTTGTCCTGCCTTTACGGCGTGCCGGTCGATCTGGACCTGTCGCAGGCCCGGCGCGTTTCGGCGCTGGTACAGAAGGCGGCCGACTACCGTGTCGACGGCTGGCGTCCGGTCGTGGGCGATAACCTGTTTACGCGTGAAAGCGGCGCCGTCGCCAACCAGTTCCACATTCCGGAGGCGATCGAGCCGTATTCGGCGGAACTGGTATCGGCTCCCAGGCGGATCGTACTGGGCAAAAAGAGCGGGCTCGTCAGTATCAAGCTCAAAGTCGAAGAGCTCGACCTGGACGTCGCCGAAGACCGCTATCCGGAGCTGCTTGCCGAGGTCAAGAGCCGGGCTACGGCAGCCGGCCGCCTCATGACCGACGACGAATTCCGGCAGCTCGCCCAGTCGGCCGGCAGGTCATGACGCCGGACAAACCGCGGATAGCCGTGATCGGCGGCACCGGGGACCTCGGGTCCGGACTCGCCTGGCAGTTACTGAACGCGGGGTATGAAGTGTTCATCGGTTCGCGGTCGGAAGAAAAGGCGACCGAGACGGCACGCCGGCTTTCAGAAAGGCTCCCCGGCGCGAAAGTCCATGCCGCCGGGAACGCGGCGGCGGCCGAGGCGGCCGACGTGGTCGTCATGACCGTGCCGTTCGCGAATCATGCGTCGACCATCGAATCCGTAAAACGGCAGGTACAGGGAAAGATTTTCGTGGACGCCACGGTGCCGCTGGTGCCGCCGAAGGTCATGCGGGTGCAGCTTCCGCCTGAAGGATCCGCGGCGAAGCGGGCGCAGCAACTGCTGGGCGAAAGCGTACGGGTCGTGTCCGCGTTCCAGAACATCGCGGCGGCTCACCTGCAAAACGCAGAGCTGAGCGACGTCACCTGCGACGTGCTGGTCTGCGGAAACGATGCCTCGGCCCGGGAAGT
>DATABW010000313.1:0-4642 GCA_036259375.1 Woeseiaceae bacterium | reverse complement strand
AAAAATCCAGCTAGTCAAGTGATCCCGTTAACATTTTTCATGATCCCGAATTGCCGAAAAAATACGCGCTGCGATGACGACGACGTTCATGTTTATCGTTGCCGAATTCGAAGACACTTCGATGAAGAGCGATCGAAATCGGACGAGAATTGTTTCACCGTCGGGGTGATGTTCCACGCCAAGGCAGTTGCGTGGAGGAAAGAACAGAGAGCGAAAATTTTGCGCGCGTAATCACTCACGCCCGCGAGGTGTGGCTCACGAACATTCCGTGATGACGCGATATAGGCCTATATCCCACGGATTTAGCGGCACTTTTTCGACCTCCTGGCAGGCGAACGCAACGCCGACGAGCTTCGGACGCAGCAGCGACGAGCGTGCGCGCAGGAAGGAAAACGTCCGATCGTAGTAGCCGCCCGCCATGCCGATGCGCATCCACGCATCGTCGAATGCGACCAGCGGAGTGATCACCAGGTCCAGTTCACGCGCCGTTAGTTCTTCGCCCGAGAGCGGTTCCTGCAGACCGAAATCGGTCGTGACGAGCGTCGTTTCGGGACGTACTTCACGAAATCTCAACAAGCGGTGCCGACCCGTGATCGGCGCAAAAATTCTCTTTTTCATGCGCCACGCGCGCTCGATGATCGGCCAGGTGTCGACCTCTTCAGGCATCGGGAGGTAGCAGGCGATGCGTCGGCTGCGGCGGAAGAAGTGCGAGTGCACGACGGTGGCGGCGATGCGCGCGGATGCATTCCGGCGCTCGTCGGTGCCCAGCGATCGCCGGGCTTCGCGCCCTTTGCGCCGTAGCGCTTTCTTTCGGAGCTGCACGTCCGCGCGGGCAGCGGTTGAGGACGCTTCTGTGATGGCCGGATTCCTTCAGAGAGGCTGGGGCGAAATAAAGAAGATGGCGCCTCCCGCGGGTGCCGATGCCGACCGTCGCTCTCGAACCAGAGCAACAGGTGGGGTCAGCCGTGACAGCAACAGGCTCTCCACCGGAGTGGTTTTGCTCATATGCTGCCGACAGTGCGCGACCCCGATGGTAATAGTTAGGGTCGAAAGGTATCCAGGTCAGCTGTCGTACACTGCAGGAGGCGCCAATTTCATTCGAGAATCCGTGTCCCGCCTTTTGACCGGCCGCGGCTTGTAAAGGTTCAGCCGGTCAGGTCGAGCTGCTTGCTCGAATGCAGGACCGATTCCACGCGGTCCGACATCAGCTTCAGCCTGTTGCCGACGCTGCCTTCGAGCTCCCTGTCGCGGGCCTGGGCGTGCAGCAGTTCGTTGGCCATGTTCAACGCTGCCATGACGGCGATGCGATCCAGCCCTACCACCTTGCCGCTGTCGCGGATCTCGCGCATTCGCGCGTTCAGGATCTCGGCGGAATCGAGAAGGTCCGTGCGCTCGCTGGCAGGGCAGGACACCTGGTATTCCTTCTCCAGTATTTTGACGCTGATGTGGGCGTACATATCGTTCATGCGGAAGCTCCCTTGCAGGCGGACGGCAGTTGATCTGCCATCCTCCTCGAATGCCGGAATCGCCGACGCCCGCGGCGTCAGCCCCCCTGTTCCATCGCTTTCAGGCGCCCGATCATGGCTTCTACGCGCGCCCGCACCTGCTCGTTCTTTTGCAACAGCGTCGCACGCTCGGCGGTGAGCGCATCCTGCCGCTGCTTCAGCGACCGGTTCTCATCCTGTAGTTGGTCGCACACCAGAACGAGCGCATCCACCCGCTTTTCGAGCCGCTTGAGTTCGTGCTCAAACGTGCTATGTGCATCGTCGGCCATGGAGCGGAATATAGAGCCGGGGCGGCGGAGAATCAATCGCCCATTCCGAATGGCGCCGCTGCCCGGCCGGGCGTGACGCGCCCGAGCGTTACATGGGATCATTGCGGATGCCGATCCCGTAACGAGCGGCACTACGCATGCATCAATCGGTCGAACACGACGAACTGGACGACGCGCTACGGCGCTGCGGCGCTGGCTGGAACGCGGCGCAGGCGCACGGCTTCCTTTGCAGTCGGCTCGCGGTGCAGGGGCAGCCCGCGGCAGCATCCTGGTTCGAACGCATACTCGAGGATTCCGATCCGCAAAGCGCGTCCTGTGTCGAATGCAGGTCGATGCTCGAGGAGCTGTTCGGCGCGAGCTACCGGCAGCTTGCCGAACGCCAATCCGAATTCGAACCCCTGCTGCCGGACGATGCCGCCTCGGCAGCGGCACGTGCGGAGGCGCTCGCGCACTGGTGCGAGGGCTTTCTGCACGGCCTGGTCTCGGGACCGCATCCCGACCAGCTGAAAGCGAAGCTCGCCAGTGAACCGATCAGCGAAATCATAAAGGACACGCTCGAGATCACGCGTGCCACGGCGCAAAAGGACGACCAGGCCGAAGCAGGCGGCGAAACGACCGAACAGGCCTGGACGGAGCTGGTCGAGTACGTGAGGGTGGCTGCCCAACTCACTTACGAGGAGCTGGCGGCGTTTCGCTCCCCGGCTGCGCCGCCGGCGGACGAGAGCATCCACTGAAATGAAACCGGGCGAGTTCGCAAAGCGCCGCAAGCAACTGATGCGGATGGTCGGCGAGGACGGCATCGCGGTCCTGCCAAGCGCGCCGGTCAAGCTGCGCAGCCGCGACGTCGAGTACCGCTATCGCCAGGACAGCGATTTCTACTACCTCACGGGATTCCCGGAGCCGAACGCCGTGGCCGTGCTGGCCCCCGGCCGTGACAGCGGCGAGTACGTGCTGTTCTGCCGCGAACGGGACCGCGAGAAGGAACAGTGGGACGGGTCGCGTGCGGGCCAGGACGGCGCGGTAGCCGAGTACCACGCCGACGATGCGTTCCCGATCGACGACATCGACGACATCCTGCCCGGCATGCTGGAATCGCGCAGCCGCGTCTATTACACGATGGGCACGTATCCCGATTTCGACCGGCGCGTCACGGAGTGGATCAAGGCGCTACGGTCCCGCGGCGCGGCCGGCGTCCACGCGCCGCAGGAGTTCGTCGCGCTGGATCACCTGCTGCACGACATGCGCCTGTACAAGAGCCGCGCGGAGATCTCGGCCATGCGTCGCGCCGCCAAAATCGCCGTGGCGGCGCACCGGCGAGCAATGGGCCGCATCCGGCCCGGCCTGTTCGAGTACGAAGTCGAAGCCGAATACCTGCACGAGTTCCGCCGGAACGATGCGACGATCTCCTACAGCCCTATCGTTGGCGGCGGCGCGAACAGCTGCATCCTGCACTACGTCGAAAACGACGCCGAACTCAAGAAGGGTGACCTCCTGCTGATCGACGCCGGATGCGAATACGATTACTACGCTTCCGACATCACCCGGACCCTGCCCGTGAGCGGCCGCTTTTCTCCCGAACAGCGCGCCGTGTACGACATCGTGCTGGAGGCGCAGGCCGCGGCGATCGACAAGACGCGCGAGGGCAATCACTGGAACGAGCCGCATGACGAGGCGGTGCGCGTGATCACGAAAGGCCTCAGGAAACTCGGCCTGCTGGAAGGCACCGTGCCGAAGCTCGTCCGCAGCGGCGCCTATCGCGAGTTCTTCATGCATCGCACCGGCCACTGGCTCGGCATGGACGTGCACGACGTCGGCGACTACAAGGTCGGGGACGAATGGCGCCTGCTGGAGTCCGGCATGGTGACGACCGTCGAGCCCGGCATCTACATTTCGGGCAAATCCAGGGCGCCGGCGCGCTGGCGCAACATCGGCATCCGCATCGAGGACGACGTGGTCGTGACGCACGACGGGCCGGATGTCTTGAGCAAGGGCCTCGCGAGCGATCCCGACGACATCGAACGCCTGATGGCCCGCGCATAAGGATGGCCGGCTCTAGCGCAGAGGCCTACGACGTCGTGATTGCCGGCGGGGGTATGATCGGCAGCGCGCTCGCCATTGCACTGGCGCCGCTCGAACTGCAGGTGGCCGTCGTGGAGCCCGTGGCGCGTGGCGGCGCGCCCCATCCGAGCTTCGACGAGCGATCCACCGCGCTGTCCCGGAGCAGCCGGCGCATGTTCGAGGCGATGGGCCTTTGGGAGGAGGTCGCTGCCGCCTCGACACCCATCACGAGCATTCACGTGTCCGATCGAGGACGTTTCGGCTTTTCACACATCGATGCCGCCGAACAGGGTGTCGACGCCCTGGCCCACGTCGTCATCAACCGTGTGCTCGGGGAGGTCCTGCGGGAGCATGGTACCGCCGTCGACGGGGTCGACTGGATCTGTCCCGGCCGCGTAACGGCGGTGCATACGTCCGCTGGCGAGGCCGAGATCGAGGTCGCGACGGATGGCGGCAATCGCAAGCTTGCCTGCAGCCTGCTCATCGCCGCCGACGGGGCAGACTCGGCGGTGCGCGGGATGCTCGGCATCGGGGCCACGCGCGTGGATTACCGGCAGACTGCCATTATCGGGAATCTTCTGCCTGAGATCAGGCCGGCCAACCGCGCATTCGAGCGCTTCACCGACACCGGCGCGCTGGCGCTGCTGCCCATCCCGCAGGAGCGCGCCGCTTTCGTCTGGGTTCTGCCGAGCGGGGAGGCCGCGCAAGTGGGGTCGCTTCCGGACGCCGAAATCCTCGAGCAGTTGCAGGCGTCGTTCGGCTACCGCCTCGGCCGCTTCTCCAGGATCGGCAAGCGCGCCGCGTACCCGC
>DATABW010000312.1:0-5784 GCA_036259375.1 Woeseiaceae bacterium | reverse complement strand
GCACATGGCTGACGAGTTCAGCTACAGCTTCGGCAAGAGCCCGTCACGGGCGGGCGCGCTGGCCCGCTTTCGGCAGAGGCCGGAGCTGCTGGACAAGATGGCCGAGGTGCTCGGCCACGCATGCGCTTCAAAGACGATCGCCGCAGTCGACTGGTTCATCTGCCCGGCTGCGGCGGCTGACGAGGAGATCCAGTACTACGACTGGCGCGCCGGGTTCCGGCGGCAGGAGGACGGGACGTGGGAGTACGTGTGGTTCATTGCCGGCGATTAGGGCCACGTGGGCAGCCGGAACCACCTGCTCCCTAAAGCCACGATTTGACGACGTAGTAGCGGCTTCCATTCTGAATACTCCTCCACCTGTCGTCCCGTGCTGCTGGAATTCTACAGCTATACTGGAAAGCAAAGCCCAACGGGGGCTGAACCATGAAGTCAAGAATGGTCACTGGCGGCGGCGGCGCGCAGCTCCACGTCGTCGACGCGGGCAATGCGGCGAAGCGGCCGATCCTCTTCATCCACGGCCTGTCGCAGTGCTGGCTCGCCTGGAGGCGCCAGTTGGAGTCCGCGCTGGCCGAGGACTTCCGGCTCGTCGCAATGGACCTTCGCGGTCATGGACTTTCCGACAAGCCGCGCGACGCCTACGGCGACTCGAAGCTCTGGGCGGACGACGTCAACGCCGTGATACAGCAGCTCGAACTGGAGCAGCCCGTGCTATGCGGCTGGTCCTACGGCCCGCTCGTCGTCCTCGATTACATCCGCCATTACACTGATGCCGCTATCGGCGGCGCGAATTTCATCGGCGGTGTGACCAAGATGGGCAGCGAGGAAGCGATGTCCGTCTTGACGCCGGAATTCCTGGCGCTCGTGCCGGGCTTTTTCTCCACGGACGTCGAGCAGAGCGTGCGTGCGACGAATTCGCTTTTGCGGCTGTGCTTTGCCTCCGAGATCGCAGGCGACGACCGTTACCTGATGCTGGGTTACAACGTGTCGGTTCCGCCCCATGTCCGGCAAGGACTGCTGTCTCGCGGAATCGATAACGACGATCTCCTGCCGAAGATCCAGAAGCCGGTATTACTGACCCACGGCGCTCACGATGCCGTCGTCAAGCTGAGCGTCAACGACGAGCAGATGTCGCGCATACCGAAGGCCGTGGTCCGCGTCGTGGATAAAGCGGGGCACGCGTGCTTTTGGGATGAGGCGGAGGCTTACAATTGCACCCTGCGGGAGTTTGTCGAAGGCTCTTGCCGCCCGTGAAACGGGCTCCTGCATGCTTCGTTTTCGGCGGTCACAAGGCGCGGGTGATTGTCTCGATGCGGTAGGCCATGGCGTTCAGGACGTCCGCGGCGATGGCGATCTGCGGTTCGACCTTGTCGTACTGGCGCTGCTCGATTGCTTCGCGGACGCCGGGCAGGGTCTTGACGCCGTAGCCGGTGTAAAAGCCGGGCGCATAGATGTGGTGCTTGTACCACGGCCGCCCTTCGAGACCGTCCTCGCGCGTCAGTACCCGCTCGCTGGTGTAGAGCAGGCGGTTGATTTCCGGCGTGCCCTCCCCTCCTTCCGATTTTTCGCGGTAGGCATCGGCGGCCTGCTGCAGCCGCTCCAGTGCGTTCTTCAACGGTGCAAAGCTGAAGTGGGGCACCGGCGGCTGCCGCTCCGGCGGACCGAGCGCCTTCTGAGGATCGAGCGAGAGCGCGTAAGCGCCCTCCTCTATCAGCCGGTTAGTCCGCTCGGTTTCCGTGCGCATCTCCTGCGCCAGGTCTTCAAGCTCCGCGATATAGAGATCGAGATTGTCGGCGAAACCGGTGAACTCGAAGGGCAACAGCGGTGCGTTCGCAAGCCGGAGCGTCGCCCTTCCCGTGACCTGCGCAAGTGCCACGCCGTAGTCGAGACCCGGATCGCGCCAGGTGGTGTAGTGCTCGTATGTGTCGTACAGCGTGTGGTAACTGCCGCCCTCCCCCTCGCCCCCAAAGCCGAGGTTGACCGACGCGATACCGAGATGCTGCAGGAACGGCGTGTAATCGGAGCCGGAACCGAGAGGATAGATCCTCAGGTCCGCCCGGGAATGCGCCTCTTCGCGCTCCCTGTCGTCCTCGGCGTGCACTTTCATTGCTGCCCGCCGCCGCTGCTTGAGCGACTTGCCGGTCTGCGGATCCGCTACGTCGTCGATCACCTGGTTGAGTAAGCGTTCCAGTGTGTGACTGCCGCCGACGCCGATAAAACCGCGGGCATTGCTGTCGGTGTTCAGGTACGCAACGGCGTGCTCCTGCAACGCTTCCGCATGATGCTCCGCCCATTCCGTCGAGCCGATCAGGCCAGGCTCCTCCGCGTCCCAGGCGGCGAAGACGATGGTGCGGGCCGGCCGCTCGCCCGCTTTCGCCAATCGGCCGATGGCGCGCGCCTCGGCCAGCAGGGACACCATGCCGGATACCGGATCGGCCGCGCCGTTGTTCCAGGCGTCGTGGTGATTGCCGCGGATCACCCATTCGTCCGGGTACTCCGCGCCTTCCAGCCGCGCGATGACGTTGTAGGCCGTGATCCGGTCCCAGTTGAATTCCGCCTGTACGCGCACGCGGGCGGGGCCGGGGCCGAGGTGGTAGGTGATCGGCAGCGCGCCACGCCATTCCGCCGGCGCCACCGGACCGTCCATGGCCTCGAGCAAAGGCAACGCGTCCTTCCATGAGATCGGCAGCACCGGGATTTTCGTGAGCGTCGGCGCTTGTTCGCGGCTCAGGCGATCCGCGTCCGCGGTTGCGCCGACGCCGGGCGTCAGCACGTCGCCGGGGTAGGTCGGCATGTCCATGACCGAGCCGCGCTGCACGCCGGTCGGGTGCTTGAAGGGGCCTTCGGGATAGGTGTCGCCGACGCCATAGCCGTCGTCGGCCGGGTCCGAGTAGATGAGCGTGCCGATCGCGCCGTGCTCGGCGGCGAGTTTCGGCTTGATGCCGCGCCACGACATGCCGTATTTCGCGATCGCGATCTTGCCTGTAACGTCGATCCCGTAGCGCTCGAGCATCTCGTAGTCTTCGGGCAGGCCGTAGTTGACGAACACCAGCTCGCCCTCGACTTCGCCGTCGACGGAAAACGCGTTGTAGGGCGGCAGCAGGTGCTCTCGCACCGAGGTACCGGGGTCTTCCGGCAGCGAGGCTTCCGTGAGCGACGCGATGTAATGAGCAGGCGCTACCATTTCGACTTCCCGAACCCTGGGGGTCGGCAGGAGAATGTCGTACTCCTCGACCTCGACGTCATAGCCCCAGTCTTCTAACAGCGATGCGATGAATTCGGCGCTATCGCGACCGGCTGCAGAGCCCGCATGGTGCGGGCGGGCGGAAAGGCGTTTCAACCAGCGGTCGAGATCGGCAGCATCGAGGTCTGCGTCGAAGCGAGCTTCAAGCGCGCGTTGCGCTTCACTGCCTTGCCGGTCGAACCCGAGCAGGAGATCGTCGGCGGCGTGCGCCGGGAGGGCGAGCAACGGCAGCAGGAAGAGAAGGATTTTCATGTTACCCCCAATGACGGTGCACGATTGCGTGGTTAGCGGTCGTCCGCGCCCCGGCAAGCCTCCGTTGCCACGCCGGGCATTCTTACCGGTCTTGTGTGATGAGCTCGCGGAACTCGCGCAATTTTTGTTTGACCACCGACGCGTTTTCGCTGCCGATGCGAATCAGCGCTTTCTGGCCGCTCGACAGCTGCTCCAGTTCGGGATCGGCGTATTCGTACAGCACATGCGGCCGCACCAGCTCCACCGGCCCCTCGACCTCCGGCGTTGCCAGCAGGTGATCGATGACCTCGACCACGCGGTCATTGAAATAAGCGTCGGGATAGCCGAGGTCGACGTAGGCTTTCTGGAGCAACGGGTAAAACCGCCGGTACAGCTCCGCCATTTCCTCCGTGCCGGTGTTCGCCACCATCGCGACCAGCGCGTCGTATCGCTCGTAATTGTCCGGGTCGATGGTGTAGCGTGGGTTCTGCTCGGTGCTCTCGTTCTGTCTCTCGACGTCGAACTGGCCCGGAACGGTCTCGAGCGGTTTGATTCGTTCCGCCAGCTCGTTGCGCGGCAGGTTGTCGACGGTAGCCACCAGCCTTTCGATCAGGCGCGTATCGACAAGCCGCTCTTCCAGCGCATTGCCGAACAGGTCCGTCAGGGCCATTTCGAAGTACTCGTCGCTCTCGTCGAGCGGCGGCAGCGGCCGCAGCGCGGGCTGCCCGGTTGCCGCCGGCTCCGGCTCCGGCTCCGGCAGCGGATGGTCCGGCTCGCCGGTTTCTGCCGCCGCGGGCGGTTCGGACGTTTCCGCCGCCGGCTGTTCGGCCGGTCGCTCCGGGGAGCGGCCTTGCGACCAGTAGAACCAGATGGCCGCCGCGACGCCGACTGCCAGCACGACCGGCACGATCCACTGTAGGGATTCCCTGCGCATGCGATCATTCTAGCAAGTTTGCGCTTGGAACATCGGGGGGCGCGCCTGCTATTCTGCCGCTTTGGCCGGCTTTGGATACACGAGAATGAGAATCGCCGTGAGTGTCGCCGCTCTCGCTTTCCTGTCCGTCGCCTGTAGCGATCAGCACGCACAGGCCAGCGCCGGACTCGACGAGCTCGCGAGGGAGTACCTGTTTCTCGAGCTCAGCATGGGCCGCCACGATCCCAATCACGTCGACGCCTATTTCGGCCCGGAGGATATCCGGCAATCGGCCGAAGAAGCCGCACTGGCCCTGGAGGAAATCGAATCGCGGGCGAAGGCGTTGTCGGAGCAGCTCGAGAGGCTGTCCACTGAAGACGTGCGAGAAGGAGCGCGAATCGAGGGGCTCCTCGGACGCCTGCGTGCGCTGGTGACGCGCATCGCCCTGAACCGCGGTGAAACACTGCCGTTCGACGAGGAATCGCGCCGCCTGTTCGGTGCCGCCGCGCCGGACCACGATTCCGCGCATTTCACCGCCATCCTCGAGGAGATCGACACGCTCGTCCCCGGCGAAGGACCGCTGGCGGAGCGCGTGGAGGATTTCCGGAACGAGTTCGTCGTGCCGGACGAGCGCCTGCCGGCGGTTTTCGAGGCGGCCATTGCGGAGTGCCGGCGGCGCACACTCGATCACATCGATCTTCCGGACGAAGAATCCTTCCGGCTGGAATACGTGACCGACAAGCCGTGGACCGGCTACAACTGGTACGAGGGCGACGCGCACAGCCTCATCCAGATCAACAGCGGCTTGCCGATCTACGTCAGCCGCGCCGTCGATCTCGGCTGCCACGAAGGGTATCCGGGACACCACACCTTCAATGCGCTCCTCGAGGCCAATCTCGTCGAGGAAGCCGGCTGGATCGAGTTCACCCTCTATCCCCTTTTCAGCCCCCAGTCCCTCATCGCGGAAGGCAGCGGCAATTACGGCGTCGAGCTGGCATTCCCCGGAGACGAGCGCGTGCAGTTCGAGAAAGACGAACTCTTTCCGCTGGCAGGGCTCGATCCGGACCAGGCAGCGCGCTACTACCGCCTGCTCGAGTTGCTGGAAGAGCTGAGCTATGCCGGCAACGAGGCGGCGAGGGACTACCTGAACGGCACGATCGGGCGCGAAGAGGCCGTGCAATGGCTCGTCGACTACAGCCTGGAATCGCCGGAGCGAGCGCGCCAGCGAGTGGATTTCTTCGACACGTACCGCAGCTATGTCATCAACTATAACCTCGGCGAGGACCTGGTGCGGGCGTACGTCGAACGTGAGGCGGACACGGAAGAGGAGCGCTGGAAACGTTTCGAGCGACTGCTGTCGATGCCGGTGCGACCGTCCGACCTGGCGCCTTAGAACCTC
>DATABW010000311.1:0-19229 GCA_036259375.1 Woeseiaceae bacterium | reverse complement strand
TGGCCGGCTCCGGCAGGACCGATCCAGTAAATCGTACGGCCGTGCGGGTCCTTGGTCCGCACCAGCGGTTCCGAGCGGTGACGGAAGCCCAGCCTTGCGGCACACAAGCCCGCGAGCTCCTCGTACGGGCGATCCGGTACGTTGACGTTCAGTATGACGTCGCTCGGCAGCGGATTCTTCTGAAGGCGCGCGATCAGGTCGCAGGCAACGCGCCCCGCCGTGTCGAAATGCTTCGCGTGATGCCCCACCAGCGAAACGGCGATTGCGGGAAAACCGAGGAACCGGCCCTCCATCGCGGCGGCCACGGTGCCGGAGTAGATCACGTCATCGCCGAGGTTCGCGCCATGGTTGATCCCGGAGACGACGATGTCCGGTTCGAAGTCGAGGAAGCCCGACAGCGCCAGGTGCACGCAATCGGACGGCGTGCCGTTGACGAAGTAGCGATTTTCTTCCACCTTGTGAATCCTGAGCGGCGTGTGCAGTGTCAGGGAATTACTGGCGCCGCTGTGATTGCGGTCCGGCGCGACGACGACGATGTCCGCGACTTCCGCCAGCGCCCGCGCGAGCGCGTTGATGCCGGTCGCGAGGTAACCGTCGTCATTGCTCACCAGAATTTTCAAGTGCCCAGCCTCGATCCCTCGAACCCTCGCGCGGCGCTCACTATACTCAATGTTCGCATGCCGCCATAGCGGCGGCGTCCTATTTCCCGTACGCGATTTGAAGGGGTTTGCATCCGTGGCAGGCAGGAAAAAACCGCCCTCCCCGAGCCGCCAAGCCCCGGACGACGAGGGCGCGCTCTTCCGCAAAGCCGTGGCGGAGGCCCGGCCGCTTACGATTGACGTCATTCCACCGGTACCGCCGAGGCGCAAGCCCCTCGCCCGATCACGGCGAGCGGACGAGCGGCAGGTACTCTCGGAATCTCTCGAGTTCGACCTCGACCAGGCCGAATCCCAGAACGGTGACAGCCTGCGGTTCCAGCACGCGTCCATCGGCCGCAAGACCATGCGCCGGCTTGCCCGCGGCGGATTCAGCATACAGGCCGAGACGGACTTGCACGGCATGACCGTTCCGGAAGCGCGCGGCGCGCTCCGCGCCTTCCTCGACGAATCCCGGGCGCGCGGCTACACCTGTGTGCGCGTCGTGCACGGGAAAGGCCGCGGGTCCGGCACGCGCGGCCCGGTGCTGAAGCGCAAGGTGGACCATTGGCTGCGGCAGTGGGAAGGCGTGCTCGCCTTTGTATCGGCTCGCCAGGTCGACGGCGGGAGCGGCGCGGTGTACGTCCTGCTGAGGAAAGGCTGAGCGCGTACCCGCAAGGGCTAATCGGTCGCCGGCACGACCTGGTAGAAGGTTTCGGTTTCGCCGATTAAGCCGAGGTCCGTGCGGGCGCGCTCTTCGGCGGCCTCCAGTCCCTGCTTGAGATTGATGACCTCGGCATCCAGCGCCGCATTGCGCTCGCGGAGCCGCTCGTTCTCCTCGCGCTGTTCCGCCACGGCCTCCCTGAGATCGCGGGTCTTCCGGTAACCGTCATCGGAAAACCAGAGCTCCACCTGCATCAGCAGCGCGGCCAGCCCCAGCAACCCGACGATCCAGCGCAAATCCACCAATTCGACTTCCCCGCCTGCGCGCCCTTACGTATCCGAACCCAGCGGCACCGAAAACGCGTTCCGCCCGGCATAGCCGGCAGCGGCGCCCAGTTCCTCCTCGATCCGGAGGAGCTGGTTGTATTTCGCGATGCGGTCGGACCTGGACAACGAGCCGGTCTTGATCTGGGTGGCGTTCGTCCCGACCGCAATGTCCGCGATCGTGCTGTCGCAGGTCTCACCCGAGCGGTGCGAGACAACTGCGCTGAAGCCCGCGGTCACGGCCATAGTAATCGCATCAAGAGTTTCCGTTAAAGTACCGATCTGATTGGGTTTTATCAATACCGAATTCGCGATCTTCTGCTCTATACCGCGCGCGATGATACGGGTGTTGGTGACGAACAGGTCGTCGCCCACGAGTTGCACGCGCTGCCCCAGCCGTTCGCTCAGTGTTTGCCAGCCGTCCCAGTCGCCCTCGCTCATGCCGTCTTCGATGCTGATGATCGGGTAGGCATCGACCAGCTCGGCGAGATAGTCCGTGAAACCGGCCGCATCGAATTCGCGCCCCTCGGAGGTGAGACGGTAGCGTCCGTTCTCGAAAAATTCCGAGCTCGCCACATCGAGTCCAAGCAACACGTCAGTGCCCGCTTCGAACCCTGCCCTGTCGATCGCCTCGACGATCGTATCGAGTGCGGCGCGGTTCGACGGCAGGTCCGGAGCGAAGCCGCCCTCGTCGCCGACGGCTGTATTGAGGCCGCGGCTCTTCAGCACGTGCTTCAAGGCGTGGAATACCTCTGCGCCGCAGCGCAGTGCTTCCGTAAAGTTCGGCGCGCCGACCGGCAGGATCATGAACTCCTGCACGTCGACGTTGTTGTCTGCGTGCGCGCCGCCATTGATGATGTTCATCATGGGCACCGGCAGCGTCGTGTCAGCACCGAGTTGCCGAAAGAGCGGCACCCCGGCCGACGCGGCCGACGCTTTCGCGACGGCGAGCGAGACGGCCAGCAAGGCGTTGGCTCCCAGCGCCTGCTTGTTCTCGGAGCCGTCCAGTTCGATCAGCTTCTCGTCCAGGGCACGTTGATCCGCGAAGCGCTCGCCGCACAAGGATTCGCGCAGCACGCCGTTCACATTGGCCACGGCCTGCAGCACGCCTTTTCCGAGATAGCGCGCCTTGTCGCCGTCGCGTAACTCGACCGCTTCGCGGGTGCCCGTGGAGGCGCCCGATGGAACGCCGGCGCGTCCGAAGCTGCCGTCCTCGAGCCGGACCTCGGCCTCCACCGTGGGGTTGCCTCGCGAATCGAGAATTTCACGACCGTGAATATGTTTGATGGCAATCATGTCAGGACCCAAGTCCGTATTCTGCTTCCTGGAATCCGGCTCTTTTCACGCCGGCATCGATCTCCTGCAACAACTCGAGCAGCGCGGCCATGCGGGCCAGCGGCCATGCATTGGGGCCATCGCTCAGGGCGCGGTCCGGGTCCGGATGCGTCTCCATGAAGAGTCCGGCGACGCCGGCCGCGACCGCAGCGCGCGCCAGTACCGGAATGAACTCGCGCTGGCCGCCAGAGGCCTTGCCCCGCCCGCCCGGCAACTGCACCGAATGGGTCGCATCGAATACGACAGGGCACCCGGTGGCGCGCATGACGGCGAGGCTCCGCATGTCGGCGACCAGGTTGTTGTAGCCGAAACTGAAGCCGCGCTCGCAAACCATGATTGATTCGTTGCCCGTCGACCGCGCCTTGTCGACGACGTTCTGCATTTCCCAGGGCGACAGGAACTGTCCCTTCTTGATGTTCACGGGCCTGCCGGTCCCCGCCACCTTGAGAATGAAGTTCGTCTGCCGGCACAAAAACGCCGGCGTCTGCAGCACGTCCACGACAGAGGCGACCTCGTCCATCGGCGTGTCCTCGTGCACGTCGGTGAGGACCGGCACGCCGATCTGCTTGCGCACCTCTGACAAGATACGCAGCCCCTCCTCCATGCCGGGACCTCGAAAGCCCTCGCCGGAACTTCGGTTGGCCTTGTCGTAGGACGATTTGTAAATGAACGGAATGCCGAGGCGGCCGGTCATTTCCTGCAAGGCGGCAGCCGTTTCCAGCGCCATTGCTTCACTTTCGACCACACAGGTGCCGGCGATCAGGAAGAAGGGGCGGTCGGCAGCCGCCTCGAAGCCGCAGAGTTTCATGCCTCGGCGACCTTCGGCAATTCTCCCCGGCGTTGTTTGCAGGCGGCCCTGATGAAGCCCTTGAACAACGGATGCCCGTCGCGCGGGTTCGACGTGAACTCGGGGTGAAACTGGCTCGCGACAAACCACGGATGGTCCGGCAGCTCGATGACTTCGACGAGGTCGTCGACCGAGAGACCGGAAAAACGCAGGCCTGCATCGAACAGGCGGTCGCGGTAATTGTTGTTCACTTCGTAGCGATGCCGATGGCGCTCGTAGATCTCGTTTTTGCCGTACACCGCCGCCGCCAACGAACCCTCGGCCAGCCGGACCTTCTGGGCGCCGAGGCGCATCGTGCCGCCGAGGTCCGAATCCTCGTCGCGCTCCTCGACCTCGCCGGCGCCGGTCTGCCATTCCGTGATGAGCGCGATGACCGGGTGTGGCACGTTGGGATTGAACTCGGTGCTGCCGGCTCCCTCCAGTCCCGCGACGTGGCGGGCAAAATCAATGACCGCCACCTGCAAGCCGAGGCAAATGCCGAGGTACGGAATTCCGTGCTCCCGGGCGTAGCGCACCGCCAGGATCTTGCCCTCTGTGCCGCGATCGCCGAATCCGCCCGGCACGACGATGCCGTGCATGTCCCGCAGGCATTCGATGCCCCTGGCCTCGACGTCCTGGGACTCGATGTAATGGATATTGACCCGAGTGCGGGTATGAATGCCGCCATGCAGCAGCGCCTCGGACAGTGAGATATAGGAATCCCGAAAATCGACGTACTTGCCGACGAGGGCGATGTTCACCTCGGACTCCGGGTTCTGCTTGGCCGCGACGACTGCCTTCCATTCGCTCAGGTTCGCCGGCGGCAGGTCCAGCCGGAGCTGCGCCGCGACGATGTCGTCGAGTCCCTGCGCGTGCATCATCGCCGGGATCTTGTAAAGATCGTCGACGTCTATCGCCGAAATGACCGCCTTCTCCTGTACGTTCGTGAACAGCGCGATCTTCCGTCGCTGCTCGTTCGGGAGTTCCTGCTCCGAGCGGCAGACGAGGATGTCCGGCTGGATACCGATCGAGCGCAGCTCCTTGACGGAGTGCTGGGTCGGCTTCGTCTTGATTTCCGCGGACGAGGCGATGTAGGGCACCAGCGTCAGGTGCACGTAGACGACCCGGTCGTGGCCGAGCTCAACGCCCATCTGGCGGATGGCTTCGAGGAAGGGCAGGGATTCGATGTCTCCCACCGTACCGCCGATCTCGACCAGGCAGATGTCGGCGTCGCCCGCGCCGCGGCGGACGCTCTCCTTTATCTCGTCGGTGATATGCGGAATGACCTGCACGGTCGCACCGAGATAATCGCCACGCCGCTCCTTGGCTATCACCGTCTCGTAAATACGGCCCGTCGTGAAGTTGCTGTTCCGGCCCGTGGTCGTGCGGACGAAGCGCTCGTAGTGACCGAGATCGAGATCGGTTTCGGTGCCGTCCTCGGTCACGAACACCTCGCCGTGCTGGAACGGGCTCATGGTGCCGGGATCCACGTTAATGTAAGGATCCAGCTTGATCATGCTGATCGAGAGGCCACGCGACTCGAGGATGGCGCCGAGACAGGCCGAGGTGATGCCCTTGCCGAGCGAGGACACGACGCCGCCGGTGATGAATACGTACGCTGTCATGTACCAGTGTCCATTGGCGCCCTCGCGACCGCCGCCGCAATAAAAAAAGGTCGGAGCAGAAAGACAACGTCGCGCATCCGCGCCATCGTGACTTTCCTCCAACCCATTGGTTAGTTCGGGACGGGTGGTTTTGGACGGTCCCGTCGATTGAATGAAAGACGGGGTTACAAGTTATCAGATCGACCCCCTACAAACAATGCGCGGCGTACCCTCGCTACTCCTGTCGCCGGAACGAAGGGTTGTTGCGGTGCATCCGTGCGCCGTTCCCCTGCAGGATATCCCGCCGGCGATGACCCGATTAAAAGAGCGGCGGCCTCTCCAGCCAGCGCACGACATAACCGTCGTCGCACACCGCCTCCTGCGCCAGCCACAGATCCCCCACCGCGACGAGCTTTTCGTCCTTGTACAGCAACGGCAGGAATTCTCGCATCCACGGGAGTACGCCCTGCTCCTGTAGAAGTTTCTTCAAGCGATGCGTGTGACGGCGGCCCGCGGGGCGCAACGCCTCGCCGCCGCTGCGAAAAGCCACGCGTAGCCCCTCCCCGACGAGCTCCGGGTCGATGCCGCCGGACACGCCGCGTTCGAGCTGCAGCGCGCCGAGCGAGTCGCCGAGACGGATCGGACGCCCGTCCGCCGGCAGCGCGAGAGGATCGGTTGGCGCGCGATACGCAAACGGCGGAAGGACGTACAGACTGCCGCGATACCGCCGGAGCTCGCCGCCTGGCCAGCGGACGAGCGGCTGCGCGTCCGGCGCCGCGCTCAGCAGTTCCCGCACGGCCTGCTCCAGCCGCGCTGACGGCGCGCCCGGCAGGCCCAGCCGCCGGATCGCATGGCGCAGCACGTTCCGCTGCCGTGCAGCGGCTAACTGGCGCAAAGCCTCCAGGTCGAGGCGTGCCGGATCGCCGCCGAGGGTTGCCAGGTCGACCTCCGCGAGCTCTGTTTGCAGCCCATTCGCCTCCGCCAGCAGTCCGGCGCTACGCGCGAGGCGCGCCGACACGGCCGGCCAGCGGCGGCGAAAAACCGGCAGGATCTCCCGCCGCAGGTAATTCCGGTCGAAGCGGGAGTCGGCGTTCGACGGATCTTCGCACCACTCGAGTGCGTGCGCTGCGGCATAGGCTTCGATCGCTTCGCGCGGCACGTTTAGCAGCGGCCGAAGCAGCAGGCCCTTCCCGAGGGGCTGCACCGGTCCGATGCCCGCGAGGCCGGCGGCGCCGCTGCCCCGCATCAGGTTTAGCAGCAGCGTCTCCGCCTGGTCGTCCTGGTGATGCGCCGTCAGGACGTGATCGCCGGGTTGCACGAGCTCCGCGATGGCTGCATAGCGCCGCGCGCGCGCGGCGGCTTCCGGCCCTCTCGGGTCGGCAGGCGGAATGTCGATCCGGCGCCGGATGAATTCGATACCCAGTCCCTCCGCGACCCTCCGGCAATGGTCCTCCCAGCGCGCAGCATCGGCGTGCAGTGCGTGGTTCACGTGGACCGCCACGATAGGCACGCCGCGCCGCCCGGTCGCCCGGCATAAGGCGTGCAGCAGCACGGTCGAATCGAGCCCCCCGCTGTAGGCGACGACATAGCGCGAGGGTTTGTGCGAACCCTCGAGCTCCTGCAACCATCGGATCAGGTCTTCGGGTCTCAACGTTCTCTCACGCGCGCGCGCCGCGGCCAGTGGCATGAAACTTGCTGCATCTTGCAACGCGCCGGTCACCCTGTCGACACGAAACCCCCACGACCCGGCACGTTAAACGCCGGTCACCCGGTCGACAAGATGCTGAACCAGCCGCCCACCCTGCCGATACACCCGAGGATTACACATGTCGCACTCCGCCGCTTCCGAACCCCAGCAGCCATTCTGGTTTCCCGCCGAAACAGGCACCAGCAGCTATCCGCCGCCGGATGGCGATCTGGAGGTTGACGTAGCTGTCGTCGGCGCAGGCATCGTGGGTCTCACCGCCGCTTGTCTCCTGCTGGCCGCAGGCCGCAACGTCGCGGTGTTCGAGGCGCGCCGGGTCGGGCGCCAGGCCACGGGCCGGTCGACGGCCAAGATCACGTCGCAGCACGGCAAGCGCTACAAGAGCCTGATCGGGAACATCGGCAAGAGCGGGGCGCGCCGGTACGCGGCGGCCAACGAGCGCGCAATCGGACGAATCCGCAACCTCTGCGACTCGCTGGCGCTCAACTGCTGCCTCGAGATTCTGCCGGCTTTCGTTTTCACGGAATCGGAGGACGGCGTCGCCGCCCTGCGCGAGGAAGCCGAGGCCGCTGCCAGCCTTGGCCTGCCGGCGTCGTTCGTTCGCGATGTCGAGCTGCCGTTTCCGGTGGCCGGCGCTCTGCGCTTCGACGACCAGTCGCAGTTCGATCCCTACCAGTACCTCACCGGTCTCGCGGCCGTGGTGGCGCGCGACGGCCGTTTATTCGAGAACACCCGCGTGAGCGGCATCGAGCATGGCGAGCCATGCAAGCTGCAGGCGGGCGATGTCGCCGTCACCGCCGGCGACGTGATCGTCGCCACGCAGATGCCGGTCATCGGCGACGGACTTTTTTTCGTCAAGAGTTTTCCCATCGCCCATCCCATGGCCGCCGCGCCGCTGCCCGACCCGGTGCGCTTCGACGGGATGTACATCAGCAGCGGCTCGCCGACCCATTCCTTCCGCACCGCCGAAAAAGACGGCGAGCGGTTTATCGTGGCAGTCGGCGGGGAGTACAAGACCGGCGTGCCGGAAGAACTGGAAGCGAAGATGAACGACTTGCGGGAGTTCCTGCGGCGCGCATTCGGCATTCAGCGGCTGTCGCACGCCTGGGTGAACGAGGATTTCCGACCGATGGACGACGTGCCGTTCATCGGCCCTGTCAGTTCCTCCAAACCCAACCTGCACGTCGCCGTCGGCTTCGATGCCTGGGGCATCACGCAGGGCACGGCGGCGGCCGAGATCATCGCGGACAAGGTGCTCGGCCGGGAGAATGACGACGCGGAGATTTTCGACGCATCGCGGGTGCGTCCGGTGGCCGGCGGCGTCGAACTCATTACCGAGAACGTCAAGGCCGGCGCGCGTCTGGCCGGAGACCGACTCTTCGAACGGCAGGTACAATCACTTGGCGACATTCCCGACGGCGAGGGCGGCATCATCGAGCGGGACGGCGAGCAGCTCGCGGTCATCAGGGACGGCGACGGTATCGGGCAGGCCTTGTCCGCCGTCTGCACGCACCTCGGCTGCATCGTGGGGTGGAATGCGATAGACCGGACCTGGGACTGTCCCTGCCACGGCTCGCGGTTCGACAGCCATGGCCAGGTGCTCAGCGGGCCGGCGCTCGAGCCGCTGGAACGGAAGTCACTGCGGCCCAGCCCGCCCCCCTCGGCACCGGAGCGCGACTCGGCAGCAAAGCGCCAGTGAGAGTCCTCGTCGCCGGCGCCACCGGACTGATCGGTTCGGCGGTCTGCGCGCGGGCGATAGCGGAAGGGCACTCGGTCATTGCGGCACTTCGCCCGGGCAGCGACACGCGGCCGCTGGGTGTCGAGAGCGTGGTCGAGATCGACATCGCCCGCGCGACCGACCTCTCCGACTGGGAACCGCACCTCGATGACGTCGATGCCGTCGTGAACTGCGCCGGCGTGCTCCAGTCGGGACCGCAGCAGTCGCCGCAAGGCGTCCATTGCACGGGGCTTGCGGCGCTCGCCGAAGCCTGCGCCGAGCGGCGTATCCGTCGCTTCATTCACTTCTCCGCCATCGGCGTCGATCGCGAGGCGCCATCCGAGTTCTCGGAGAGCAAAGCAGCCGGCGACGCCGCGCTGATGGCGGAGGACCTCGACTGGGTCGTGCTGCGGCCGGCCGTCGTCCTGGGCGCGGGCGCGTCCGGCGCCGGCGCGCTGTTCCGCGGGCTCGCTGCGCTGCCCTGGTTGCCGGTCATGCCGGCCACGGGGCGGCTGCAGGTCGTGCAGCTCGACGATGTGACGCGAACGGTGATGTTCTTTCTCGATCCGTCGGCACCCGGACGCGTGGTCGTGGAAGTCGCGGGCCCGGAACGCTTGACGTTTCCCGAGGTCGTCGACGCACACCGCCGATGGCTCGGCTGGCAGCCGGCACGGCGCGTCCAGCTCCCCGCCTGGCTTTCCACGCTCCTTTATCGGGCCGGCGACTTCGCCGGCCGCCTCGGCTGGCGGCCGGCGCTCCGAACGAACGCGCAGCGCGAAATCGTGCGAGGCGCCGTGGGGGAGCCTGCCGAGTGGCAGGAGCTCACCGGAATTTCACCGACGGCGCTCGATCACGCGCTCGCCACCCGTCCTGCCTCGGCGCAGGAACGCTGGTACGCGCGGCTGTTCTTCCTGAAACCGGTGATCTTCATCGTGCTGGGACTGTTCTGGCTCGGGACCGGGATCATCTCGCTCGGCCCCGGGTTCGAGATCGGCACCGAACTGCTCGTCGCGTCGGGCCTGCCTGCGCTGGCCGCACCCGGCGTGATCGCCGGCGCGCTTGCGGACATGCTCGTCGGCGCCGGCCTTCTCTACCGTCCGACCGCGCGCCGCGCGTTGTACGGCGGCATCGCCCTCTCGCTTTTCTACATGGCCGCCGGTACGGTGCTGCTTCCGGAGCTGTGGCGGGACCCGCTCGGGCCGATGATGAAAATCTGGCCGATACTCGCGCTCAACATCGTCGCGCTCGCCGTCCTGGACGAGCGGTGACCGGGTATTTCCTGCTGAAGTACCTGCACGTTATCGGCGCATCGGTGCTCCTCGGCACCGGCGCCGGAATTGCTTTCTTCATGCTGCGCGCCCACCTCACCGGCGACGTTGCCGCCATCGCCGCGGTCGCCCGAATCGTCGTCGTGGCCGACTATCTCTTCACGGCGACTGCCGTCGTCGCGCAGCCGCTGACCGGCATCGCCCTCGCTGCCGTTCGAGGCTACCCGCTTACGGAAGGCTGGATCCTCCTGTCGCTCCTGCTCTATCTATTCGTCGGCGCCTTCTGGCTGCCGGTGGTGTGGATGCAGATCCGGATGCGCAACCTGGCGGTCGAAGCCGCTGCGGCACACGCACCGCTGCCCCGCCGGTATCACAATCTGTTCTGGTGTTGGTTCGCGTTCGGCTTCCCGGCGTTTGCCGGAGTTCTGGCGATCTTCTGGCTGATGATCAGGCGGCCGGTACTGGATTTTTGATATCGGCGGTTCAGCTCATTCCTTGAAACGACCGAAGCCCGCGAGCTTGGTCTGGCGCTGCTGCAGTAGTTCACCGGGGTCCAGGCGCTCGAGATCGTCGAGGTGCTTTAGCAATGCGTTGCGGAGGACTTCTGCCATCGCTTTGGGATCGCGGTGCGCGGCGCCGAGCGGTTCGGGCAGCACTTCGTCGACCAGGCCGAATTCGTTCAGGCTCTCGGCCGTGATGCGCATGGCTTCCGCGGCCTCTTCCGCCTTTTCGGCGCTTTTCCAGAGGATGGACGCGCAGCCTTCCGGAGAAATCACGGAGTAGATGCTGTACTGCAGCATCAGCAGGCGATCCGCAACGCCGATGGCCAGCGCGCCGCCGGAACCCCCTTCGCCGATCACGACGCTCACGATCGGCGTGCGCAGCGCGGACATGAGGTAGAGGCTGCGCGCAATCGCCTCGCTCTGCCCGCGTTCCTCGGCGCCGATGCCGGGATAGGCGCCGGGGGTGTCGATCAGCGTCACGAGAGGCAGCGAGTATTTTTCCGCCATCTGCATCAGGCGTTGCGCCTTGCGATAGCCTTCGGGCTTCGGCATGCCGTAGTTCCGGCGTACGCGTTCCTTGGTGTCGCGCCCCTTCTGGTGGCCGATGAACATGATCGCGCGACCGTCGAGCCGGCCGATGCCGCCGACGATGGCTGAGTCATCCGCGTACATGCGGTCGCCGTGCAGTTCCTGGAAATCGGGCGCCAGCACGTCGAGGTAATCCAATGTGTACGGCCGCATAGGGTGACGGGCGACCTGCGCAACCTGCCAGGGCGTGAGCTTCGAGAAGATACCCTTCGTCAGCCCTTCGAGCTTGCCCTTGAGCTTTGCGATCTCGTCGGTCAGGTTGATCTCGGAGTCGTCGCCGACCATCCGGAGCTCGGCGATCTTGGCCTCGAGCTCCGCGATCGGCTGTTCGAAATCCAGAAATTTCAGATCCATCGGCGTCCTTTATTGCTGCCGTCTCTCGGAGGCGCCCGGCCACTGTACACAAGCTGAAACGCGTGCCGCAACGCGCACGGCTTTTCGGGACGAGCTTATACGGGCTCCCGGAGCGGCGCGTAGACGAGGCGCACACTGTTCCGGCCCAGGAGGTCGGCCAACTTGTCCCGCAGCTCCCGGCTGGGCCGCACGCTCCACTCCGGACCGAGATCGAGCCGGCCGGCAGCGTTCTCACCGAAGTACTGCACCGCCACGTCGCAGCTTCCTTCGCGATAAGGCAGCAGCAGATCGTGCAGCATCGTGAGTACCCGCTGCCCCTGACCATTCGGCAGCAGCTGCAGCACCATGCTCTTCGCGCGCGCCTCGATGACCTTGTCGATCGGCTGGATCTGCTTCGCGTTGACCTGCCAGCCGCCAATGAATTCATCGAATCGCAAGGCGCCGCTCACGACGATGATCTCGTCCTTCACCAGCAGGTGGCGGAATTCCTGGAACGCCTCATTGAAAAGGCTCACCTCCAACCGCCCGCTGTCATCATCGAGCGTCACGGTGATCCGGTTGCCGCGCTTGCGCATGTCCATGACGAGGCCGGCCACCGTGACTTCCCGGCGAGCGTAGCCGAACTGGCGCTCGCCGTTTGCGGTCGGCGGCGGTTCCGACGCGAGATCGGCGAGATTCGCGTCCACGAAGTAGCGGGCGTCCAGGCGGACGGCGTCGAACGGATGCCCCGTCAGGTACAAGCCCAGTGCGTCTTTTTCGTGCGCGAGGCGTTCTCGATCGCTCCATTCCTGCAGCGCTGGAATGGGCTCCTCCGGCAGCGGAGACGCCGCCGCGGGTTCGCCGAGGCCGAAGAGGTCGTTCTGGCCGGCGGCGGCCGCCCGCGCCTGCTGCTCCGCGCTCTTCAGGGCTTCGGGCAGCCGTTCGACCAGGGCACGGCGGCTGGCGCCGAAGTCGTCCAACGCGCCCGCCTTGATCATGGCTTCCAGGGCCCGCCGATTGACCTTTTCCACGTCGACCCGGCGGCACAGTTCGTCGAGGCTGCTGAACGCCCCGCCGCGCTCCCGCTCGTCGATGATCGCCTCGACCGCTCCGCGCCCCACGCCCTTTATGGCGCCCAGCCCGTAGAGGATGCTCCTGCGGTCCGCGACGCTGAACTGGTATCCCGAACGGTTGATCGACGGCGGTTTCAGCGTGAGCTCGAGACGCCGGCAATCGTCCTTCAGCAGCACCAGGCGATCGGTGTTGTCGAGATCGGCGCTCATGCCGGCCGCGGTGAAAGCCGCCGGGTAGTGCGCTTTCAGGTAGGCCGTCTGATACGCGAGCAGTGCGTACGCCGCGGAATGCGATTTGTTGAAGCCGTATCCCGCGAATTTCTCCATCAGGTCGAAGATGCGCGTTGCCGTGGCTTCGCTGACACCGCGTTCGCAGGCGCCGCTCACGAATACCGCGCGCTGTTTCGCCATTTCCTCCGGCTTCTTCTTGCCCATCGCGCGCCTTAGCAGGTCGGCGCTGCCAAGGGTATATCCGGCAAGCACCTGCGCGATCTGCATCACCTGCTCCTGGTAGAGGATGACACCGTAGGTCGGCTTCAGCACCTGCGTCAGGTCCGGGTGCAGGTAGTCGATATCCGACTTGGTACAGTCGTGCTTGCGGGTAACGAAGTCGTCCACCATGCCGGACTGCAGGGGCCCGGGGCGGAACAGGGCCACGAGCGCGACGAGATCGTCGAAGCAGTCCGGCTTCAGCCGTTTGACGAGGTCGCGCATGCCGCGCGACTCGAGCTGGAACACGGCCGTAGTGTTGCAGTCGCGAAGCAGCTCGAAAGTCTTCTCGTCCTGCATCGGAATCGCAGCGATGTCGAGCGGCGACTCCGGATGCTCCGCGTTCACGATCTTCACCGCCCAGTCGATGATCGTGAGCGTCTTCAAACCGAGGAAGTCGAACTTCACGAGTCCCGCTGCCTCGACGTCGTCCTTGTCGAGCTGCGTTACGACGTGCGAGTCGCCCTCTTCGCAGTAGAGCGGCGTAAACTCCGTCAGCGGCGCCGGCGCGATGACCACGCCGCCGGCGTGCTTGCCCGCGTTCCGGACGAGCCCTTCGAGGGAGCGGGCGAGGTCGATGATGGACCGGACCTCTTCGTCGTCCCGGTACATGGCCGCGAGTTCGGGCTCGTTCTCCATCGCCTTGGTCAAGGTCATCCCGACCTCGAACGGCACCTGTTTGGCAATGCGGTCGACGAAGCCGTACGGCTGCCCGAGCACCCGGCCGGCGTCACGGATGACGGCTTTCGCCGCCATGGTGCCGCAGGTGATGATCTGGGATACGCGGTCGCGGCCGTAGCGGTCGGCTACGTACTCGATGACGCGATCGCGTCCTTCCATGCAGAAATCGATGTCGAAGTCCGGCATCGACACCCGCTCGGGATTCAGGAAGCGTTCGAACAGCAGGTCGTGTTCCAGCGGGTCGAGATCGGTGATGCCGAGTACGTAGGCGACGAGAGAGCCGGCGCCGGAACCTCGCCCGGGCCCCACCGGTATGTTCTGCTCCCGCGCCCAGCGGATGAAGTCGGCGACGATCAGGAAATAGCCCGCGAAGCCCATGTCGCAGATGACCGCGAGCTCGTCGTCCAGCCGCCGCCGGTACGACGGCGCCCTTCCCTCGTCGCCTCTCCCGGGCGGCTGCTTCGCCCGTTCGAGCACGCGCGCGAGACCCGCTCCCGCTTCCGCGCGCAGATACTGCTCCGTCGTCCGGCCCTTCGGCACGGGAAAGGCGGGCAGGAACGTCTGGCCGAGCTTCAGGTCGAGGTTGCAGCGGCGGGCGATGGCGTGCGCGTTCTCGAGCGCTTCCGGCACGTCGCTGAAAAGCGAGCGCATGGCCGACGTATCTTTCAGGTATTGCTCGGGGCTGTAGTGCCGCGGGCGATCCGTATCGGCGAGGCTCCGGCCCTGCTGTATGCAGACTCGCGCCTCGTGTACCTCGAAACCGCCCGCCTCGAGAAAGCGGACGTCGTTGGTCGCGACCACCGGCAGGCTACGCTCGTGTGCCAGCGTGAGCGCCTGCTGCAGGTGATGCTCATCGACGCCGCGGCCGGCACGCGTCAGCTCGAGATAAAAGCGACCGTCGAACACCTTTTGCCAGTGCCGCAGGTGCTCGTCCGCCGTGTCGTGATGCCCCTTGACGAGCGCCTGCCCGACGTCGCCGCCCGCGCCCGAGAGGGCGATGAGTCCCGCGCAATCCGCACGCTGCAACCACTCCCGGCGCACCATCGGCACGCCGCGCTGCTGGCCCTCGAGGTAGGAGCGGGTTATCAGGCGGGACAGGTTACGATAGCCGTCGCGATTCTGGCAGAGCAGCACGAGGGCGTCCGTCCGCGTCGGGTCCGCCGGGTCGGCAATCTTCAGGTCGACGCCGATGATCGGCTTGATGCCGTGGGCCAGCGCCTTCTGGTAGAACTTCACGAGCCCGAACAGGTTGCCCTGGTCGGTCAGCGCCACCGCCGGCTGGCCCAGTTTCGCGCATTGCGCCATGAGCGCCGGGATCCGCACCGTCCCGTCAACCAGCGAGTATTCCGTGTGCAGGTGCAGATGGACGAACGGGTGCATCAGCGAAGTGCCGGCATCACGCCGCGGCCTCGTTGCAATCCTCGAATTCGAACTCCTCGACTGCGCGGAATGGGCGGAAACTCTGGCGATGCTGCTGGCAGGGTCCGAAACGGCTGATGCACTCACGATGTTCCGGCGTCGCATAGCCCTTGTGGCGGCTGAAGCCGTATACCGGATGAATGCGGTCCAGCGCGCACATGATCCGGTCCCGGTGCACCTTGGCGATGATCGAGGCGGCGCTGATCGCCCTTACCTTGTCGTCGCCGCCGATGATCGCCTGGCCCGGCAGTTCCACGCCGTTGAACCGGAGATTCGGCAGGCAGTTGCCGTCCACGTCGACGGACAGCGGCTGTACGCGCAGGCCGAGGATCGCCCGCCGCATCGCGAGCCAGGTGGCGCCGAGGATGTTCAGGCGATCGATCTCGGCCGCGTCCGCCCAAGCCACCGACCAGGCGAGCGAGCGACGCTCGATCGCGCGCGCGAGCTTCTCGCGGCATGCCGCATCCAGCTGCTTCGAGTCGCGCAGGCCGTCGATCCGGCGCCGCCGGTCGAGAATGACCGCGGCGGCCACTACGGGCCCCGCCAGCGGGCCCCGGCCCGCTTCGTCGACGCCGGCTACCAGCGACCTCCCTGCTGTTCTTCTCATTTACTCCCGAACCGCCAGCTCGAGGACCGCCTGTGCCGCCAGGCGATCCGCACCCCTCGCCAATTGGTCCCGGAGTTTAGCAAATTCCCGCGCGATGTCCGTCCGGCGCTTCGGGTCCTGCAACAGCGCGTGCAGCGAGTCGGCCAGCGCCGTGGGGCTGGCACCGCCCTGCAGGAATTCCGGCACCATCGGCTCGTCCGTAAGCAGGTTGGGTAGCGTGAAATGCCGCACCTTTACCAGCCGCAGGCTTCGGGCCAGCGCATAGGTGAGCGGCGCCAGGCGGTAGGCAGCAACGATCGGCCGGCCAAGCAACGCGGCCTCCAGCGCCGCGGTGCCGGAGGCGAGCAGGACCACGTCGGCGCATCGCATCGCATCGTGTGCCTTGCCGTCGAGCAGGCGAAAGCGATCCGCCACGCCGCCCTGCTCCAGCACGCCCTGGAAACGGTCGCGCAGCGCTTCACTTGCCATCGGCGCGACGAAGTGGACGTCCGGCTGCCGTTCGAGCAGGCGGCGGCAGGTCTCTGCGAATACCGGGCCCAGGCGTGATACTTCGCTCGAGCGGCTGCCCGGCAGCACGGCGACGACGAAGCGGGACGAAACGCCGAGCGTTTCACGCAGGCGCATGTCGGGGGGTGCCGGCTCCAGCCGGTCGGCGAGCGGGTGCCCGACGAAATCGGCAGCGACCCCGTGGCGGTCGTAGAAAGCCTTCTCGAACGGCAGCAGGCACAACACCTTGTCCACCGCCCGGGCGATCTTCGCGATCCGGCCCTGCCGCCACGCCCACACCGACGGGCTTACGTACTGCACGGTACGAACGCCGGCGCGCTTCAGCGCGATCTCGAGCCCCAGGTTGAAATCGGGCGCATCGATCCCGACGAACACCCGCGGAGGATCGGCCGTCCAGCGGCGGACCAGCTCGCGGCGGAGTTTCAGCAGGCGCGGAATCTCCCTTAGCGGCTCGATGAGCCCCATCACCGCCAGCAATTCGGAATCGGCGAGCACCGAACAGCCCGCTTGCGCCATTGCTCTGCCAGCGACGCCTTCGCATTCGACGTCAGGCCGGAGGCGCTGCAATTCGCGGATCAGTCCACCGCCGAGCTGATCGCCGGACGCCTCGCCGGCGACCAATCCGATGCGCAGCGCCATGCGTGTGCCTAGCGGGTGAGACCGCGTTCGGAGGCGACGAGCGACTCCAGGAAGACGCGGAGTTCCGGCTGGGATGCCACCAGCGTCTCGATTTCGGCGATGGCCGCGTCGAGCTTCAGGCCCTTACGGTAGACGAGCCGATAAGCGTTCTTGATGTTCCGGATCTGCTCTGCCGTGAAGCCGCGCCGCTTCAGCCCCTCGCTGTTGATGCCGTGCGGCGCCGCCGGCTGGCCTGCGACCATCAGGTACGCCGGCACGTCGCGGTTGACACCGCTGTACATGCCGAGAAAGCTGTGCGCTCCGATGCGGCAGAACTGGTGCGCACCGGAAAAGCCGGCAAAGATTACCCAGTCGCCCACGTGCACGTGTCCGCCCAGGGTGGCGTTGTTCGCGAATATGGTCTGGTTGCCGATGCGGCAATCGTGGGCGATGTGCACGTAAGCCATGATCCAGTTATCGTCGCCGAGCACGGTCTCGCCTGCGTCCTGGACGGTGCCGCGGCTGATCGTGCAGTATTCCCGGATCGTGTTACGGTCGCCGATCGTGAGGCGCGTGGCCTCGCCCGCGTACTTCTTGTCCTGTGGATCGTCGCCGATCGACGAAAAGTGATAGATGCGGTTGTCCCTGCCGATCCGGGTGGGCCCGTTCACGACGACGTGACTCCCGATGACGGTGCCGCCGCCGATTTCCACCTGCTCGCCGATCACGGAGTACGGCCCGATCTCTGCATCGTCGGCGATTACCGCCGATCGCGCCACGATCGCCGTGGGATGGACGCTCACCTCCCCGCCCCGGGTGCGCACATGATGTTGGCCGTCACCGCGGTTTCGCCGCCAACGCTCGCCTCGCAGGCGTAGAACCAGATGCCGCGCCGGACCTTGTCGACGACGACCCGAATCTCGAGACGATCGCCGGGCACGACGGGGCGGCGGAAGCGCGCGTCGTCCACCCCTGCGAGATAATAAATGAGCCCCGGTTCGCTATCGCGGCTGGTCATGTACGAGAGGACGCCCCCGGCCTGCGCCATGGCTTCGACGATCAGGACACCCGGCATCACCGGCCGTCCCGGGAAATGCCCCTGGAAGTAAGGCTCATTGATGCTCACGTTTTTGATGGCGGTGATCGACTCGCCGGGACGGCATTCGGCCACACTGTCGATCAGCAGGAACGGATAGCGGTGCGGCAGCAGCTCCATGATCCCGCCGACGTCCAACGTGCCTGCACTACCCTTCATCGCGATCGGTCATCTTCTTCAAGCTTCCTCAAACGCTGCACCAGCTCGTCCAGCCGCCGGAATCGCGCCACCTTGCGCTTCCAGTCGCGGTCCTTTTCGGCCGGAAAGCTGCCGGTGTAGAAACCCGGCTCGCGGATGTCCTTGGAGATCATCGTTGCCCCACCGACCATCACGTCATCGCAGATCGTGATGTGTCCGACGACGCCCGATTGGCCCCCGAACATGCAGCGTTTGCCGACTACCGTGCTGCCTGATATGCCGGACAGCGACGCCATCGCGGTATGTTCCCCGAGGCGCACGTTGTGCGCAATCTGCACGAGGTTGTCCAGCCGCACGCCGTCCTCGATGACCGTATCCTCGATCGCGCCCCGATCGATCGTCGTATTTGCCCCGATCTCGACGTCGTTGCCGATGGATACGCCGCCGATCTGCGGCACCTTTATCCAGCCGGTATCCCCCCGGGCGTTGCCGAAGCCGTCCGCGCCGATGACCGCCCCCGGATGCACGATGCCGCGCTCACCGACGCAGACGTCCTGCACGAGCGTCACGTTCGCGTGCAGGTACGTGTACGCGCCGATGCGGCAACGTGGGCCGACCACGGTGTTCGCGCCGATCACCGCGTGCTCGCCTACCGCCGAACCCGGCCCGATCACGGCGTATGCCGCGACGTGCGCGCTCGCCGCGACGTCTGCAGACGGATCTATCACGGCCGATGCATGGATGCCCGGCGCCACGGGCTCGGGGGGGTGGAGCAACCCCGCGATCCGCGCGTAAGTGGCGTAAGGCTCCTCTGCCACGAGTGCCGCAACCGGACAGGTTTCGGCGTCCCCGGGGCCGAGGACGACCGCCCCGGCGGCGGTGCTCTGCAGCCGGGCGCGGTAAGCCGGATTGGCGAAGAAACTCAGCGCTTCGGGGCCGGCGTTGGCCAGCGTTGCGACGTGCGTTACGACGGCGGCGGGATCGCCGAGAAGCTCACAGCCGAAGCGCGTCGCCAGATCCCCCAGGCGTTCTCCCATTCATGCACCCGTTCGGAGTCGAGCCGGACTTCGCGGGGCCGAACCGCAATTCTCCTGGCGGCG
>DATABW010000310.1:0-2130 GCA_036259375.1 Woeseiaceae bacterium | reverse complement strand
GTCCGCGATCTTCGCCAACCTGAAGGCTTTCCTGGTGAACCGGGTGGGCGATTTCGGTTTCCTCCTCGGAATCGCCGCCATCGTGTCGCTGACCGGCTCGCTGGATTACGCCACCGTCTTCGGCAGCGCAGAGGACATCGCGGCGCAGGAGATTACGGTTTTCGGCGGCTCGCCCTGGAACGCGATGACCCTGATCTGCATCCTGCTGTTCATCGGCGCGATGGGAAAGTCGGCGCAGGCGCCGCTGCACGTGTGGCTGCCGGATTCGATGGAGGGCCCGACGCCGATTTCCGCACTGATCCATGCCGCGACGATGGTGACCGCCGGCATTTTCATGGTGGCGCGCATGTCGCCGCTGTACGAGCTGTCCGAGACGGCGCTGGCCGTGGTGCTGGTGATCGGTGCGCTGACGGCGTTCTTCATGGGCCTGCTCGGCATCGTGCAGAACGACATCAAGCGCGTAGTCGCCTACTCGACCCTGTCCCAGCTCGGCTACATGACGGTGGCCCTCGGGGTTTCGGCCTATGGCGCCGCGATCTTCCACCTGATGACGCATGCCTTTTTCAAGGCGCTGCTGTTCCTCGCCGCCGGTTCGGTGATCATCGCGATGCACCATGAGCAGGACATCCGCAAGATGGGCGGTCTGAAAAAGTACATGCCGGTGACGTACTGGACGGCATTGATCGGGACGCTGGCGCTCGTCGGCTTTCCCGGCAGCGCGGGCTTCTTCTCCAAGGATGCACTGATCGAGGCCGTGAGGGAGTCGCACTGGCATGGACAGGGGCTCATCTACTGGATCGCGTACCTGAGCGTGTCCCTGGGCGTGTTCGTCACCGCGCTGTACTCGTTCCGGATGTTTTTCCTGGTGTTCCACGGAGAAGAGCGCACCGACCGGCAAACGCGCTCGCACCTCCATGAATCGCCTTTGGTGGTGACCGTGCCCCTCGTCCTGCTCGCCATCCCGTCGGCGATCATCGGCTGGATCACTATCGAGCCGGTGCTCTTCGGGGACTATTTCCGCGATTCGCTGTTCGTGGCCGGCAGCCACGACGTGCTGGCGGAGTTGGGCGAGGCTTACCACGGCGGTGTGCAGTTCATCCTGCATGCGTTCCAGGGAACGACGGTCTGGCTTGCGCTGGCGGGAGCACTGACCGCCTGGTTCGTTTATCTCAGGAAGCCGGACCTGCACGTCCGGATACGCGAAAGGTTCTCCGGCATCCACGAGCTGCTGGACCGCAAGTACTATTTCGATGACCTCTACACGCGCGGGTTCGCCGCCGGGGGGCGATCCGCGGGGCGATTCCTGTGGCACACCGGCGACGAGCGGCTGATCGATGGACTACTCGTCAACGGCACCGCCAATTCGATCGGGCGCCTGGCCGGCGTCCTGCGGCAAGTACAGTCGGGATATCTCTATCATTACGCCTTTGCGATGATCATCGGGCTGACCGCGATCCTCGGCTGGCTGCTCTGGTTCTGACGCGGCATGGATCTCTCGCAGTACATCCTGAGCCTCCTGATCTGGATACCCATCGCCGGCGGTCTCGCCGTGCTCGTGCTCGGCGACGGCGGCGATGCCGCGTCACCGCGGGCAGGGCACATGCGCCTGCTGGCGCTGGTAACGTCCTTGCTTACCTTCGTCGTCAGCATCTTCCTCTATCTCGGTTTCGATACCTCGACCGCAGCCATGCAGTTCGTCGAGCGCGTGCCTTGGTGGAGACGTTCAATATCGATTATCACCTCGGTGTGGACGGCATTTCCGCGCCGCTCATCCTGCTGACGACCTTTATTACGCCGCTCGTGGTGATCGCCGGCTGGGACACGATCAAGACACGGCCGGCGCAGTATTTTGCCGCGTTCCTGATTCTCGAGGGGTTGATGATCGGCGTCTTCTCGGCGCTCGACGGCGTGCTGTTCTACGTGATGTGGGAAGCCATGCTCGTGCCGATGTTCCTGATCATCGGGATGTGGGGCGGCGAACGCCGCGTGTACGCCACGCTGAAGTTTTTCCTGTACACCTTTCTCGGGTCGGTGCTGCTGCTGGTGGCGTTTATCTATCTCTACGTGCAGACGGACGATTTCGCATTTTCCGCCTTCGTCGAGGTGCCGCTGACGCTCAAGGAGCAGCAG
>DATABW010000309.1:0-2804 GCA_036259375.1 Woeseiaceae bacterium | reverse complement strand
CCTGGCTGGACGTCGAGCGCGCGAACGCGCTGGGCGTAAAGCCGCGGGAACCGTTGCTCGAGCGCATCGAGGCGCTCGAGGACTTCGACGACGTCGTTGCCTTTTTCGGCGCCACCAACGAGCTCGGTCTCGACGCGCCTTTCCAGCTCTTCATCGACCAGGACGTCAAGCAACCGGAGCGTTACGCGATCGTCACCTGGCAGTCCGGACTCGGGCTCCCGGACCGCGACTACTATTTCGACGAGACGGAGCGAGGCCAGGAACTCCGCGATGAGTACGTGCAGTACGTCGAGAAATTGATGGCGCTGTCCGGCTACCAGGACAGCAAGGGAGCCGCAGAGCGCATCATGGCGCTCGAAACGCGCTTTGCCGGGCACCACTGGGACAAGGTCGTCAATCGCGACGCAAACAAGCGTTACAACAAGGTGACCGATGCCGAATTGACCCGCATGCTGTCCAATTTCGATCTCGATGCCTACTTCGAGGGCGTCGGCACCGGCCGCCAGGACTACGTCATCGTCAGCCAGCCGTCCTACATGCAGGCCGTCAACGAGATCGCTCCCAAGATCGAGATGTCCATCTGGAAGGAATACCTGCGGCTGCAGGCGTTGACGAGCTATGCCGATTACCTGTCGAAGGACTTCGTCGATGCGGACTTCGACTTCTACGGACGGACCCTGCAAGGCCGGGAAGAACAGCAGCCACGCTGGAAACGCGCCGTCGACTCGATCAACGGCAACCTCGGGGAATTGCTCGGACAGCTTTACGTGGAACGGCATTTTCCGCCCGAGGCCAAATCGCGGATGGAGGACATGGTCGCGAACCTCATTCTCGCGTACGAGGAATCCATCACGAATCTCGACTGGATGAGCGAGGACACCAAGGCGAAGGCGCTGGAGAAGCTGTCGAAGTTCACTCCGAAGATCGGCTACCCGGAGGAATGGAAGGACTACTCCGGCCTCGAGGTAGCGCCCGACGACCTGGTCGGCAACGTACAACGTGCACGCGTGCTGAATCACAATCGCGAGATCGACAAGCTCGGCAGGCCGGTGGACCGCGGCGAGTGGTTCATGACACCGCAGACGGTTAATGCGTACTACAACCCGCCGATGAACGAGATCGTGTTTCCGGCAGCGATCCTGCAGCCGCCGTTCTTTATCCTGGACGCGGAGGACGCGCGCAACTACGGCGCCATCGGACTGGTCATCGGCCATGAGATCGGGCATGGCTTCGACGACCAGGGCAGCAAGTACGACGGCGACGGCAACCTGAAGAACTGGTGGACCGAAGCCGATCGCGCGGCCTTCGAGGAGCGAACGCAGGCGCTCGTCGAGCAATACAGCGGCTTTGAAGCCCTGCCCGGCCTGTTCGTCAACGGCGAACTGACGCTCGGCGAAAATATCGGCGACCTGGGCGGCGCCGCCATCGCACTGCGCGCCTACGAGCTGTCGCTCGATGGAAAGGAATCGCCCGTCATCGACGGCATGACCGGCCGCGAGCGATTCTTTCTTGGCTTCGCGCAGGTATGGCGGTCGAAATACCGGCCGCAAGCCACGGAGCTGCGCATCAAGAGCGACCCGCATTCCCCGCCCGTCTATCGCGTGAACGGCGTCGTGCGGAACATCGATGCGTTCTACGACACTTTCGACGTCAGCGAGGGCGATGGACATTACCTGCCGCCGGAGGAGCGCGTTCATATCTGGCGGTGAACCCATCACCTGCAGGGGCCCGTCTCACGGGCGACACGGCACGCGGCGCCGATCGCCCGTGAAGCGGACTCCTGCCCGCAGTTCCGGCCAGTCCTGCCAAACCCGTCCGTGACCCTCGATCGCGACAAGCTCTTTTCCCTCTTCAAATACGCGATCTACGCGCTGCTCACGCTGAACGTGTACCTGTTCTTCGCGGAAGAATGGGCGGCCGCCGCGTACCGCTTCGAGGACGGGGTCGCGCTGGCCGACATCATCCAGGGCTTCGCCGCGAGCATCGATACCGCCGCCTGGGTGGTGCTGCTGCTGATGTTCGAGGTCGAGACGGTGCTTACCGACGAGCGCCTGGGCAGGCGCACGAGGCTGGCCCTGCATGCGTTACGGGCGCTGTGCTACCTCGTCATCGTCTACGCCTTCTACGGTTATCTTTCCAAGCTCCTGTTCCTGTTCGCGGCCGCGCCCCTGCCGGACGTCCAGGACCTTTGCCGGCTGGTCGGCGGCGATTGGGTGTACACGGTGGATCTCGATGAGTACGCCCCGCTGACGGCGGCGAACTGCGCCCAATTCTCCAGCGCCGGGACGTTCTACCAGCTCCAGGGCCTGAACGCCGCCGTCGACCCCGCAGGCCTCAGCGCCATCACTCGGCTGGCCTGGGTGGACGTCATCAACTCGGGCGTCTGGCTCATTGTCGTGTTCCTGCTGGAGTTCGACGTGCGCCTGCAGGAAAAAGATCGGCTCGAGGGCTTCGCGCTACGTGCGAGCACCGCCGCCAAATACGTGCTCTATTCCATCCTGCTGCTGGCGGCGATTTACTGGGGCGTGATGGGCGACTTCGTCGACTTCTGGGACGCTTTCCTGTGGCTGGTGGCCTTCTTCTTTATCGAAATGAACGTGGTGGAGTGGCGGCAGGAGAGCGAAGCTGAAGTTCCGGCAGGAGCCCACTCCACGGGCGACTCCTTCATCTGATTTGACTACCGAAGCCGGCGATTGCGGACGGCAGGACTTGCGGTCCGTATCGACTGCCAACGTCGGATCCCGGGCGTCACCGGGGGGCCTTTGGCGGAATGGCTCCCTCCGGGACCTGCGGTCCCTACGGTC
>DATABW010000308.1:0-12445 GCA_036259375.1 Woeseiaceae bacterium | reverse complement strand
CGTTTCGAGTACCGGCGGCCGCGCGAGTTCCGGCGCGCATAGATCAATTTCGGATTGACAAGCGGCGCGCCAGCGCCGCGGGCCGCTACAGAAGCGTGCACCGACCGTGGGTCAGCACGACGGACTGCCGCGCCTTGACGGTGCAGCGGAACGTGACGATGTTCCGGTCCTGCCACATCTCCGTGGTCAGCGTCTCGCCGGGGTAGACCGGCGCGGCAAACTGCGCGGCAAAACCGGTGATGAGCGTGTAGTCGTACTCGCAGATCGTCCTGAGTATCGCGCGGCAGGCAATCCCGGCGCAGCAGCGGCTCTGCAGCATCGGCAGATCGAAGCCGGCCGCGCGCGCCGCCCCGGCGTCGACGTGCAGCGGGCTGCGGCCGCCCGACAGCCGGAACAGCAGGGCCTGGTCGGCCCGGGTGACGATGTCGCAGCTCAGGTCCGGATCGCGCCTCGGCAGTACCTGCGGGACCGGAGGGTCGACAGGCGGCGCTCCGCCGAAGCCGCCCTCGCCCGGTGCAAGCAGCGTGCTGGCGAGGCTGAAAAGCGCCGCCTCGTCCTTGGCCAGGCGGACTTCCGACTGGACGACGATGCGCGCACCCCGGTCGGCGCCTAAGTCGTGAACCGCCAGCACCCGCCGGTTGGCGAGGAGATCCGCCGCAGGCGGCAGGGGCCGGTAGAGGTCGAGCTTCAGCGCCCCGTGCAGCACCTGGGTGTCGTCGAAGCCGCAGCCCGCGAGCAGGCCGTCCGGCAGCAGCACGGTCGCGAGCGTCGGCACCGTCTTGAGGGACGGCAGCTCGTAAACGTAGGGAAGCTCCTTCCTGTAGAGCGGATCGCCGCCGAAGCCGACGCCCAGTGCGTACAGCAGGGCCGAGCCGTCGGTATAGCTGAGCGGCTGGTCTTCAACGGCGACCGCCATCAGCTTTTCTTGGTTTATCGGCATCTAGGGTCTTGGTTCCGGCCGCAATCGCCGCCGCGGCCGTTGTATCCGGCCATTCTATGGCGCGAGGGAATCGCTTCACAACCCCGGAGCGTGGACAGAGAGCGGCTGGCGGATCATCGGCGCCTGGCCTACGATTAACGACGGTCACCAGGAGTTCGAAAGACCGCATGAAAGCCGAGAGCCGCGTCCGATTTCGCGCCGCCCATCGCTCCGAGGCGGCGGCCATTGCGGGTATGTCGCGCCTGCACGTCGAGCACGGCTTGCGATGGCGGTGGACGCCGGCGCGGGTGCGCAAGCAGATCGAGGACCCGGAAACCATGGTGCTCGTGGCCTCCCTCGACGGCGAGCTCGCCGGCTTCGCGATCATGCGTTTCGGCGACCTCGATGCCCACCTCTTCCTGCTCGCCGTCGCCCCGCGGCTGCGGCGGACCGGCATCGGGCGCGCGCTGCTCGAATGGCTGGAAAAATCCTGCCGCACGGCCGGCATCCAGAACATCCGCCTCGAAGTACGCTGGGGCAACCGCCACGCGCGCTGTTTCTATCTCGAAAACGGCTTCCGGATTCTTGGCCAGGTCGCGGGTTACTACGACAGGAGGGAAGCGGCCGTGCTGATGGGGAAATCCCTGGTGCGGTAGCGGGCCCTACCGCGCGTACCTCCAGCCGAGCTCCGCCAACGGCGCCACCGCTTTCGCGGCCATCTCGGCGTGCGCGCTGGCAGCCGTGCCGTCGCGGACGCGCCCGGCGATGCCCTGCAGGATGGCGGCAAGCCGGAAAAAATTATAGGCGGAATAGAAATCCCGCCGCGGAATGCCCTCGGGCCGCCCGGTCCGCTCGCAGTAGGCCGCGACGTATGCGTCTTCCGACGGCACACCGAGGCGTTCCAGGTTTTTGCCGAGCAAGCCCGTCGAACCGATGCCGATTTCCGGCATCTGCCATGCCATCAGGTGATAGGTGAAATCGCCGAGCGGGTGGCCGATTGTGGAGAGTTCCCAGTCGAGCACGGCGATCACGCGCGGCTCCGTCGGGTGAATGACCAGGTTGTCCATGCGGAAGTCACCGTGCACGACCGTCGACGACTCGTCCGGCGGGATGTGTTCGGGCAGCCACGCGATCAGCCGGTCCATTGCGGCGATTTCTGCCGTTTCCGAGGCGCGGTACTGGCCCGACCAGCGCGAGATCTGGCGCGCGAAGTAGTTGCCGGGACGTCCGAAATCGCCGAGGCCGAGCGCGTCGAAGTCGAAGTTGTGCAGCGTCGCGATCGTGTTATTGACGTCATCGTAGATCGCGGCGGTCGCCTCGGCGTCGAGGTCCGGCAGCTCGAGATTCCAGAAGATCCGGCCTTCGACAAAGGCCATGATGAAGAACATCGTGCCGACGACGTCGTCGTCGTCGCAGAACGCGAGCGGTTCCGGAACCGGGAATCCGGCTTCGAAGAGCGCCGAGATGACGCGGTATTCGCGATCGACAGCGTGCGCCGACTTCAGCAGTTTGCCGGGCGGTTTGCGTCGCAGCACGTAGCGGCCGGACGGCGATTCGAGGAGATAGGTGGGATTGGACTGGCCGCCCTTGAATTGGCTGACCGTGACCGGCGGCGTGAAGTCGCGGACGTGCTCGTGCATCCAGGTCTCGAGCCGCCGGACGTCGAAGCGATGGGCGGGGGTGACGTCGCGCGTGCCGGAGAATTGCTGCTGGCGGCTGATCATGCCGATACAGGAGCCGGTCTTACCGGCGCTACCGGCGTCGGATACCGGTCGCCCGTGAGACGGGCTCCGACAGCATCACTGTCAGAAGCGGAAGATACCATAGGGTGTTTCGGTGTCGCGCAGGCGGTTGGCAGCGGCCGAGATCGCCTGCGTCAGGACACGCCGTGTGTCGACGGGATCGATCACGCCGTCATCCCACAGGCGCGCGCTTGCGTAGTACGGGTTGCCCTGCTCTTCGTACTGCTGCCGGATCTTGTCTTCGAACTCCTGTTGTTCCGCCGCCGGCCATTCCTCGCCGCGCGATTCGAGACCGTCCCTCCGGACCGTCGACAGAACCAGCGCGGCCTGCTGACCGCCCATGACCGAGATGCGGGCATTCGGCCACATCCACAAAAAGCGCGGGCCGTAAGCGCGGCCGCACATCGCGTAGTTACCGGCTCCGAACGAGCCGCCGATGATCACGGTAAATTTTGCGACGGACGAGGTCGCGACGGCATTGACCATTTTCGCGCCGTCCTTCGCGATCCCGGCCTGCTCGTACTTCTTGCCGACCATGAAGCCCGCAATGTTCTGCAGGAACACGATAGGGATGCCGCGCCGGTCGCAGAGCTCGATGAAGTGCGCGCCTTTCTGCGCCGATTCGGAAAACAGGATGCCGTTGTTCGCAATGATGCCGATCGGGTAACCGTTCAGGTGCGCGAAACCGCACACCAGCGTCGGGCCGTACAGCGCCTTGAATTCCTGGAACTCCGAGCCGTCGACCAGCCGCGCGACGACCTCGCGCACGTCGTAGGGAATGCGGAACTCGCGCGAGACCACCCCGTAGAGTTCTTCCGCAGAGTACGCGGGTTCGACCGGTTCGCGCATGGCGAACGGCAGTTCCTTTCGCCAATTGAGATTCGAGACGATCTCCCGCACCAGTGCCAGCGCTTCGCTGTCGTTCGCCGCGAGATAGTCGGTGACGCCGGAGATCTTGCTGTGAACGTCGCCGCCGCCCAGCGATTCCGCGTCCACGACCTCGCCCGTCGCTGCTTTGACGAGCGGCGGCCCGCCGAGAAATATCGTGCCCTGGTTGCGCACGATGATCGCCTCGTCGCACATCGCCGGCACATAGGCGCCGCCGGCCGTGCAGGAGCCCAGCACGGCGGCGATTTGCGGGATGCCGCGGGCCGAGAGCCGCGCCTGGTTGAAAAAGATGCGGCCGAAGTGATCGCGGTCTGGGAAGACCTCGTCCTGCTTCGGCAGGAAGGCGCCGCCGGAATCCACCAGATAAATGCAGGGCAGCCGGTTCTGTTCCGCGATTTCCTGCGCGCGCAGGTGTTTTTTCACGGTGAGCGGGTAGTAGGTGCCGCCCTTCACCGTCGCATCGTTGACGACGATCATGCACTCCACGCCGCTGACGTTCGCGATGCCCGCGATGATCCCGGCCGACGGCACCTCGTTGTCGTACATACCGTAAGCGGCGAGCTGCCCGATCTCGAGGAAGGTCGCATCGGAGTCCATCAGGAGCCGCACACGGTCGCGCGGCAATAGCTTGCCGCGCGAAAGGTGCTTCTCGCGCGCCCGCTCGCTGCCGCCGCTGGAGATCTTTTCCCCGATCTGCCGCAGTTCGCGAGCGAGGTTCATATTGACCGCCGCGTTCTGCTGGAAATTCTCCGAGGTATTGTTGATCCTGGTTTTGATTAGGCTCATTTTGATGCTTGTCGCGCCAGGAGCCCGCATTGCGGATGATGCCTGCGGCTGCCCCGGTGGCATCGCCCGCAATCCGGGCTCCTACAGCGCTCTACCTGGTGGCGTTGTAGAGTTCGCGGCCGATCAGCATGCGTCGGATCTCGCTGGTGCCGGCGCCGATTTCGTAGAGCTTCGCATCGCGCCACAGGCGCCCCGCCGGGTATTCGTTAATATAACCGTTTCCGCCGAGCGCCTGTATGGTTTCGCCCGCCATCCACGTCGCTTTCTCGGCGGCGAGCAGGATGCAGCCGGCCGCATCGAAGCGCGTCGTCTTCTCGCCGTCGCAGGCGCGGGCAACCGCGTAGACGTAAGCACGGCTCGAATTCATCGCCGTATACATATCGGCTATCTTCCCCTGCATGAGCTGAAACGTGCCGATGGCGCGGCCGAACTGCTTTCGGTCGTGCACGTACGGCATGACCACATCGAAGCACGCGCGCATGATCCCGAGAGGGCCGCCGGCCAGCACCAGGCGCTCGTAGTCCAGGCCGCTCATCAGGATGACGGCGCCGCGTCCCTCTTCGCCGAGGAGATTCGAAGCCGGCACGACACAGTCCTCGAAAACGATTTCGCCCGTGTCCGAACCGCGCATTCCGAGCTTGTCGAGCTTTTGCGCGGTGGAGTAACCGGGCATGCCCGGCTCGACGATAAAGGCGCTGAGGCGCGGTTCCTCGCCGCCCGCCGCGGTGTTCGCATAGACGACGAGGACGTCCGCTTCCGGCGCGTTCGTGATCCACATTTTGCTGCCGTTCAGCACCCAGTGGTCGCCGCGCCGCGCCGCCCGGGTCGACATGGCCATGACATCGGAGCCCGCGCCCGTTTCGCTCATGGCAAGCGCACCCACGTGCTCGCCCGAGATCAGCCGCGGCAGGTACCGGCGCTTCTGCTCCTCCGTGCCCCATCGGCGGACCTGGTTGACGCAGAGGTTGGAGTGCGCGCCGTAGGACAGGCCGACCGCCGCCGACGCGCGGCTGATTTCCTCCATCGCCACGACGTGCGCGAGGTAGCCGAGGCCCGCGCCGCCGAGTTCCTCCTCGACGGTGATGCCGAGCAGGCCCAGTTCACCGAGCTCCGGCCAGAGGTCGCGCGGGAAGCGGTTCGTCCGGTCGATCTCTTCGGCACGCGGGGCGATACGGTCGGCGGCAAACGCGCGCACCGTCTCGCGCAGCATCTCGATGTCCTCGCCAAGCGCAAAATCGAAGTCGATCATCGTGAAGAGTCCCCCGAAAACGGCGGCAGAATCCTGAATTCTGGTCGCGGGGGCCCGCCAGCTGAATACCATTCGGACGGTAGGGTCGGCTATTGCCCCCCGAGCTCGTCGATCAGCAGCGAAAAGAGCTCGTACTGGGAGCTTATGTCCAGTTTGGCGAACAGGTTGCGCTTGTGCACCATGACGGTGCCCGGGGCGATGTCGAGCTCACGCGCGATCGACTTGGACGAATGGCCCCGCAGCAGCAATTGGCTCACCTGCCGCTCGCGCTCGGTCAGGACGGATTCGCCGAAGCGCTCGAAGCAGCGCGTCAGCTCGCGGTGCATCGCATCGCCATCCGCCGTTCCGCCGGTGCGCGACTGCCACAGCTCCCAAATCCTTCGAATGGCCGAATGCACGGTGGGTTCGATCAGCTCGAGCCGTTGCAGCTCGGCCTTGCTGAACATCCGGTCCCGCCGGCCCACGACCAGCACCACGGTGGTGGCGGCGGAGACGTCGGCGAGGAAGTCCATCTCGTCCAGCAGGTGCGTGCGCTCGCAGTATTGCCGGTAGTACTCGCTGGAGCGGAAGCGGTCGGGCAGTTCATCGCGAAAACGGCAGAGGCTCGCTTTGCGCTCGCGGACCGCCAGCTGGTACAGGGGATCGAGCAGGTAGGGCCCGGCAAGGTAGCGATCGAGGTAGTGCTTCTCACCCTCGGGTTCCAGGGTGTGATGCAGGACGTCCGGCCGCGCCTCCTTGTGGAACGCCATGATGCACGTGCCCTCGTGCTTCACGGCGCGGCCGACGAGGTCGGCCAGGGCCGCGCAGAGCGATGCATCGGTATCGGACGAGATGAGGCGCGCGATGGCGGCATGCCATTCCGGGCGGTTGAAAACGTTCTGCATCGCCCCCGTCGGTTCACATGGAATGTTGCCGGGCGGCTCGGTTCCCGGTGTTGACGGTATTGTAACCGACGCCACGCCGGCAGGACGCGCCGGGGAGGGTCGGGCCTGCTTTTCGACGGCAAAACGGCCGTCATCACCGGCGCCGTGCTGTTCCTGGCGAGCGGCCTGGGCCGGCTAACGACCGGCCAGGCACTCATGTCGACGGCGGCACGGCGATACCGTGATTTCGATAGAATACCCGCGTCATTGTTTCCAGGTGCCCGTCCATGAAGCTCGTCACCGCCATCGTCAAACCTTTCCGGCTCGACGACGTCCGCAACGCCCTCAACGAGGTGGGCGTGCAGGGAATGACAGTCAGCGAGGTGAAGGGGTTCGGCCGGCAGCGGGGTCATACCGAGCTGTACCGGGGGGCGGAATACGTGGTGGATTTCCTGCCGAAGGCGAAAGTGGAAGTAGCGGTTGCCGACGAGCGCGTGGAGGAAGTCATCGAAGCCATCATCAACAGTGCGAAGACCGGCAAAGTCGGCGACGGCAAGATATTCGTGACGCCGCTGGACCAGGTGCTGCGCATCCGCACCGGCGAAACGGGCGACAGCGCCCTGTAGGAGCTCGCGGCGCGGGCGACGACCGGGACCGCCTACAGGAGGTGGTGGTACAGCGCCAGGTCGCCCTCCGAAAAACAGCAGAACGTCACTGAGCGGACCCGCGGTGTTTCCACGGCTGTTTTCCGCACGGTCTCCACGGCGATCGGCGCCGCCAGCTCCTTCGGGAAACCGTAGACCCCGGTGCTGATGCCCGGGAACGCGAGCGTCGCCGCGCCGAGCGACTCCGCGAGCAGCAGGCTGTTGCGGTAGCAGGCTGCCAGCAGCTCCGCTTCGCCGCTGTTCCCGCCTTGCCAGACCGGGCCGACGGTGTGAATGACGTGCGTCGCGGGGAGCCGGTACCCGCTAGTGGCCTTGGCCTCGCCCGTCCTGCAGCCGCCGAGGGTCCGGCATTCCTCGAGCAGGCCCGGGCCTGCGGCGCGGTGGATCGCACCGTCCACGCCCCCGCCGCCGAGAAGCGACGAATTCGCCGCATTGACGATCGCGTCGACCGGCAGTTCGGTGATATCGGCTTTCACAGCCCGTAACTCCACTTTTTCTCCTTTCCGTTTCTCTGCAGATCCGCGTGATTTGCCGCTGGCCGAAACGCCGATTCTACGGATAAATGCAGAGGCCGGATTTAAAGGGAGGAGCGGGATGCAATACCTGCCGTTGGTTGTGATCGGAATCCTGTGCGCTGCGCCGCCGGTTTTTGCGGCCGATCGCGACGAGGACGAATGCGAGGAGGTGAAGCAAGAGATCCGAAAAGTGCAGGCGAAAATGCGCCGCGGTTACAGCGCCGAACAGGGCGTGGAACTGAACGCGAAGCTGCTGGAGCTGCGCGAAAGGCGGTCGAAGGTTTGCCGATGAGGATCCTGTAGGAGCCCGTCTCACGGGCGGCACGGAATCGGAGAGCCGCCGGTGAGAGGCGCTCCTAAGGGCCGGGATCGAAGTTTTTCGGCAGCTCCTGCCAGCAGTCCCGGTAGCCGGCTTGCAGCGCGTCGCATTCGAGCGCGTAGCGCGTCGGCTGCAGCAGGTAGCGCGATTCGAACATGAAGGCCATCGTGTCGTCGATTTTCTGCGGCGCCAGTGAGGCAGAGCTGGCCTTCGCAAAAGTTGCGGTGTCCGGACCGTGTGCCGTCATGCAGTTGTGCAGGCTCGCGCCGCCCGGCAGGAAGCCGCCGCCGGATTTCGCGTCATAGTCGCCGTGCACCAGGCCCATGAACTCCGACATCACGTTGCGGTGGTACCACGGGGGGCGGAAGGTGTCTTCCATTACCAGCCACCGCGGCGGGAAGATCACGAAGTCGGCATTGGCCGTGCCGCTGGTGTCGGATTGCGACGTCAGTACGGTAAAAATCGACGGGTCGGGATGATCGAAGCTGATCGATCCGATCGTGTTGAAGCGGGACAGGTCGTAACGGCACGGAGCGAGATTGCCGTGCCAGGCGACGACGTCCAGCGGCGAATGGCCTATCGCTGCAGCGAACAGCCTGCCGGCAAACTTTGCCACCAGCTCGAACTCGCCCTCGCGGTCTTCGTAAGCGGCGGCCGGCGTTTCGAAGTCGCGGCGATTCGCGAGCCCGTCGCTGCCGATCGGGCCGCGCTCCGGCAGCTCGAATTTGCGACCGTAGTTCTCGCACACGTAACCGCGCGCGGTGCCGTCTTCCAGCACCACGCGAAAGCGCATTCCGCGCGGGACGATGGTGACCTGTCCCGGCGCGACCGCCAGCACCCCGCATTCGGTGTGCAGGCGAAGCGCCCCCTGCTGCGGGACGATCAACAGCTCGCCGTCGGCGTCGTAGAAAAAGCGATCCTCCATGGATCGGTTGCAGCGATACACGTGGATACCGATGCCCGCCTGCATGCGAGGATCGCCGTTCGCCGCCATCGTGACCAGGCCGTCGACGAAATCGGCCGGCTCGTCCGGTACCGGCAAGGGATCCCAGCGCAGCGGATTCGGCGCCGCCGCAACACCTTCGTCGATCGGCGCCGTACGCACCAGCCGCGCATCGATGGGGGCGAATTCGCCGTGCACGACGGAAGGACGGATGCGGTAGAACCAGCTGCGATAGTTCTCCCTGGCGGGCGCGGTAAAGGAGGTTCCGCTGAATTTTTCCGCGTACAGCCCGTAGGGCGCGCGCTGGGGCGAGTTCCGGCCCACCGGCAACGCGCCCGGCAGCGCCTCCGTCGCGAAATCGTTACCGAACCCGACGAGGTACTCCGGGGAAGCGTCGTCCCGTGTCATCTGCTCAGGCCTTCGTGACTTCCTGCTCGATGGCGCCGAAGATACTCTTACCGGAGCGGTCCAGCATCTCGATACGCACGGTATCGCCAAAACGCATGAACGGCGTAGACGGCTTGCCCTGCTCGATCGTTTCCAGCATGCGCCGCTCCGCAATGCAGCTCGAGCCTTTCGAGCGATCGTAATTCGAGATGGTTCCGGAGCCGATGATCGTGCCCGCGCCGAGGCGCCGCGTCTTGGTCACGTGCGCGATCAGCTGCCGGAAGTCGAATGTCATGTCCACACCGCAGTCCGGTTCGCCGAACAGCTCACCGTTCAGGAAGGTTCGGAGGGGCAAGTGAACGCGGCCATCGGCGAACGCATCCCCCAGCTCGTCCGGCGTCACCGCCACCGGGGAAAACGCCGTCGACGGTTTCGACTGGTAGAACCCGAAACCCTTGGCCAGCTCGCCCGGGATCAGGTTGCGCAGGGACACGTCGTTCACGAGCATCAGCAGCCGGATGTGCCCTCCGGCGTCTTCCGCGGAAGTCTGCATCGGGACGTCGTCGGTAATTACGGCGGTTTCCGCCTCCATGTCGATCCCGAACTCTTCGCTCGGGACGCGTATGGGATCGGTCGGGCCGAGGAAGTCGTCCGAGCCGCCCTGGTACACCAGCGGATCGTGCCAGAAGCTTTCCGGCATCTCGGCGCCTCGCGCCTTGCGGACCAGCTCGACGTGGTTGACGTAAGCGCTACCGTCGACCCAGTGATAGGCACGCGGCAACGGCGCCGCCACGGCCCTGGGGTCGAACGGAATCTCGCCGCCTATTGCGCCTTCCTCGAGCTGCTCGGCCACCTGGACCAGGAATTTTGCCGTCTCGTCCCACTCGTCCAGCGCCGCCTGCAGGGACGGCGCGATGTCCGGCACCGGTACGGCACGGGTGAGGTCCCGGCTGACCACGACGAGCGCGCCATCACGCCCCCCGGATTTGAGGCTGGCAAGTTTCAAACCTGTCCCTTATGCGGTTTTGTTTTTATTGTACCCCGCCGCGGGTGCTGATTTCTCCCGAATCAGGCGGCGAACTGCTCTTCCTCGGTGCTGCCTTGCATGGCAGTGGTCGACGACTTGCCGGCCATGATCGTGTTCTGCACCGCGTCGAAATAGCCGGCTCCGACGAATGCCTGGTGACGCGCGGCACGGAACCCGTGCTTCTCGTCCTCGAACTCCTGCTGCTGGAGCTGCGAGTAGGCGTACATACCCTCCTCGCTGTAGGCGCGGCTCAGGCGGAACATGCTCGAGTTCAGCGCGTGCCAGCCGGCGAGCGTGATGAACTGGAACTTGTAACCCATGGCGCCGAGCTCTTCACGGAAGTGCTTCATGGTCGCATCGTCGAGATTCGCCTTCCAGTTGAAGGACGGCGAGCAGTTGTAGGCGAGCAGCTGGTTCGGATACCTGTCGCGGATGGCTTCCGCGAATTTCTTCGCGTGCTCGAGATCCGGCTTGGAGGTCTCACACCAGATCATGTCCGCATACGGCGCGTAGGCCAGTCCGCGGGCGATTGCCTGGTCCAACCCGGCGCGAGTGCGGAAGAAGCCCTCCGAGGTGCGCTCGCCCGTGATGAATTCGCCATCGCGCTCGTCCGCATCCGACGTGATGAGGTTCGCCGCGTCCGCATCGGTCCGCGCGATGAGGACCGTCGGGACGCCCAGCACGTCGGCCGCGAGCCGCGCCGCGGATAGCTTGCACACCGCTTCGCTCGTCGGCACCAGCACCTTGCCGCCCATGTGGCCGCACTTCTTGGCCGAGGACAGCTGGTCCTCGAAATGCACGCCCGCCGCGCCGGCGCGGATCATGTGCTTCATCAGTTCGAAGGCGTTGAGGTTTCCGCCAAAGCCGGCTTCCGCATCGGCGATTATCGGGGCGAGCCAGTCGATGCTGTCATCGCCGTTCAGGGCGTGAATCTCGTCGGTGCGGAGGAAGGCGTTGTTGATCCGCTCCACCATCTTCGGCACCGAGTCTGCGGGATAGAGGCTCTGGTCCGGGTACATTTCGCCCGCGCTGTTGCCGTCGCCCGCCACCTGCCACCCCGAGCAGTAGATGGCCTTGAGCCCTGCCTGGACCTCCTGGATCGCCTGGTTGCCGGTCAGCGCGCCCAGGGCGCACAGCGGTTCGTCCTCGTTAACCAGGCGCCACAGCTTCTCCGCGCCCAAACGCGCCAGCGTGTGCTCGACGAGCACCGAGCCGCGCAAACGGACGACGTCCGCCGGGCTGTAATCGCGCGTGACGTCCTGCCAGCGCGGGTTTTCGGCCCAATCCTTTTCCAGCTCCCTGATTTGTTCGGCTCGTTCCATTTTGGTCTGTCTCCTGGAGGATTGCTTCTGATTCTGCGAGCTGGCCAGAAGCATCTTAGCTAATCATGGGCTATAATTTCACAATAAAAATTTCACAGTGTTAATTTAACAGCGTGACATAACGCGAGATACGATGGCGACGGGACACGGACTCCTGCGCAAGGCGCATTTCCTTGGCAGCAAGATCAGGAAACTGCGCAAGCGCAATCACCTGACCCTGGAGGACCTGTCGGTACGCTGCATCCAGGTCGACCGGGAAGCGGGACCGTCGGTCTCCTACCTGTCGATGATCGAGAACGGCAAGCGGGTGCCCTCGGAACGCCTGCTGCAGATCATCGCTGACATCTTCCAGAAAGACGTCACGTGGTTCTTCGACGAGTCCATGGACGAGGAGAGGACCGACGCCATGACGCCGCCGGGTGGCATTGCCGGTATTCCGCTGGAACCGCAGTTCCTGTTTTCCCACGCCCTCCTGCGGACGGCGATTCCGGAGCTGCTTTCCCAGACGGGCACGACGGGCCGGCAGTTCGCGCACTTGCTGATCCGGGCACACCAGGAAGCGCACCAGAACCGGTTCCCCGACCTGGAGCGCGCAGCCGAAAGCGTCGGACGCAAGCGCTTCCCGCTCAGCGCCGACGACCTGGCCGCGATCGCCAGGAAGGTGGGGCTGCGCATCCGCTGGTTCGACCACCCGCCGTTCCGCGACAAGGGCGACGGCGACCGCTCTCTCGACACGCTCATCCGCTCCTTTTTCGAATCGCCGAACACGGTGTACCTCAATCGCCAGCTTCGCGGCTTCCCGGGCAGCACCAAGTACGAC
>DATABW010000307.1:0-5493 GCA_036259375.1 Woeseiaceae bacterium | reverse complement strand
GCCGTTCGCCTTTTGCAGCGCATAGGCGCCGGCCTGGATCGAGAGCCTGCCGGCGACTTCGCTCATAGGAGTCAGCAACGGCAGCGAGCCGTCTTCCGCGGTCACGGTTTCATAAGCGATTGCCGTGGTGCCGGAGCGCACGAGCGCCTCCGCCTGAGCCTTGTCGGCGGCGAGGTGCAGGTAGGTGAACAACACCTGGTCCGGGCGCAGCATGGCGCATTCCGCCTGCTGCGGTTCCTTCACCTTCACGATCAGCTCGGCCTGGTCGAAGACCTCGGCGGCCGAGCCGACGACGCGGGCGCCGGCCTCTTCGTAATCCGCATCGCTCACGCCGATGCCGCCTCCGGCTTGCGTTTCGACGACCACCTCGTGGCCCTCATGCACCAGCTCCCGGACGCCGGAGGGGACCATGCCGACCCGGTACTCCAGAACCTTGATTTCCTTCGGCACACCGACCTTCATCGATCTCTCCGGGCGACATCCCAGCCGAGCAGGATACGCTGCCCAGGGCGCAACCGGCTTGCTGAATCGGTGACAGATCGCCGATTCTGTGGCATTTTCTGCCGTATCGCCGGCCTCCTGCGCAACTAATCGCCATGAAACTCGACCGCTTCGACAGGAAAATACTGGGCGAGCTGCAACGCGACGGGCGCATCAGCAACGTGGAGCTCGCGGCGCGCGTCAGCCTTTCCGAATCCGCCTGCCTGCGTCGGGTGCGCGCGCTGGAGCAGGCCGGGCTGATCGAGCGTTACGTGGCGCTGCTCGACCAGAAAAAGGCCGGCCTCGCCGGCAATGTCTTCGTGCACATCGCCCTGAACCGGGAGGAACAGAGCGAGCTCGCCGCCTTCGAGGCCGCCGTCCAGGACCTGCCGGAGGTCATGGAGTGCTACCTGATGACCGGCGAGTTCGATTACCTGCTGCGCGTCGTCGTCTCCGACATGGCGGACTTCGAGCGGGTGCACAACGAAGCGCTGACGCGCCTGCCCGGCGTGGCCCGGGTGAATTCGAGCGTGGCGATCCGCACCGTCAGGAAGACCACGGAGCTGCCGATGGCCCTGTAGGAGCCCGCCTCACGGGCGACAACGACGTCGGGAGTCGCCCGTGAGACAGGCCCCTGCAAACGTCATGAAATCTTCCGGCGGTCGGCGTAGTCTCGTTCCTGACCCTGTTGTAGGAACTTCAATGGCTGTTTCCCGAGAAGCCGTTGGCTCTTCCCCCGAGTCGCTGGCGACCGCCTACCTGCGCAATCGCGCGGCAACGCTCGAGCTCTGCAGGCACCTGCTGCCGGAGGACTTCGTGGTGCAGAGCATGCCCGACGTCAGTCCGGCGAAATGGCACCTGGCGCACGTCACCTGGTTCTTCGAACGCTTCGTGCTGGAGGCGCATGCACCAGGCTACCGGCGCTGGAACGATGCCTGGCACTACCTGTTCAATTCCTACTACTACACGGCGGGCGAGATGCACGGGAGGCCGGAGCGCGGATTGCTGTCGCGGCCGGCGGTCGGCGAGATCCTCGGTTACCGCAAGCACGTCGACGAGGCGATGGTGAAGCTGCTGGAACACGCGGACGACGCGGAGGTGAGCGCGCGCACCGTTCTCGGCATCAACCACGAGCAACAGCACCAGGAGCTGCTGCTGACCGACATCAAGCACGTGTTCTCCTGCAGTCCGCTGCAGCCGGCCGTCAATCCGGAATTGAGCGCGGCACCCGAACGTGATGTGCCCGCGCACGAATTCGTTGCGGGCGTTGCCGGTATCACGGAAATCGGCGCCGAAGGCGAGGCATTCAGCTTCGACAACGAGCGGCCGCGCCACCGGGTGCTGTTGCCGGAGCATGCGCTCGGTTCGCGCCTCGTCACCAACGGCGAATTCCGCGAGTTCATCCGCGACGGCGGCTACGGGAATTCGGCCCTCTGGCTGTCGGACGGCTGGGCGGCCGTCAACGAGCGCGGCTGGAACCGGCCGCTCTTCTGGAGTGAGGACCTGGAGCGCGAGTTCACATTGGGTGGCGAGCGTGCTCTCGATCGGAACGCGCCCGTGGCGCACGTGAGTTACTACGAGGCCGACGCGTTCGCGCGCTGGGCCGGCGCGAGGCTGCCGACCGAGCAGGAGTGGGAGGCCGCCGCGGCCGCGCAGCCGGTGGACGGCAATTTCGTGGAAAGCGGCTACTGGCAGCCCGTTACGGCATCACCGGGCGAGCGCCAGTTCTTCGGCGACGCCTGGGAGTGGACCTCGTCGGCCTATACGGCCTATCCCGGCTTCCGGCCGCTCGAGGGGTCGCTCGGCGAGTACAACGGCAAGTTCATGTGCAACCAGGTGACGGTGCGCGGCGGGTCGTGCTGCACGGCGGCGGCGCACGTCCGGCCGACGTACCGCAGCTTTTTCTATCCCGACGCCCGCTGGCAGTTCCTCGGACTGAGGCTCGCGAGGGACAGCGCCTGATGTCCGATCCGGCTTCCGACCAGCCCGGACCGACGGAGCAGGGCGGGTACTCCGAAAAGGACCTGGCGGAGATCCTGCGCGGCCTGCGGCGGGAACCGAAATCGCTGTCGCCCAAGTTTTTTTACGACGATCGCGGCTCCACGCTTTTCGAGCAGATCACGCAACTGCCGGAGTACTACCTCACGGCGGCCGAGCTGGCGATCATGGAACGGCACGTCCGGGAAATGGCAGCGCTCGTGGGGCCGCAGGCGAGCCTTATCGAGTTCGGCAGCGGCTCCAGCACCAAGACGCGCATCCTGCTGGAACACCTCGATCGCCTCGCGGCATACGTGCCGGTCGATATCTCGCGCGAGCACCTGCTGGCGGCGGCGGCACAAGTGGCGGCCGACTTTCCGCACATTGAGGTGCTGCCGGTCGCAGCGGATTTCACGCACCCGTTCGAGCTGCCGAGCCCGCGAGTGATGCCGGTGAGGAACATCGTCTACTTTCCCGGCTCGACGATCGGCAATTTCACGCCTCCCGCCGCGCTCGACCTGCTGCGCGTGATGCACCACGAAGCCGCGGAAGACGGAGCGCTCCTGATCGGCGTCGACCTGAAGAAGGACAAGGCGGTTCTCGAGCGCGCGTACAACGACAGCGCCGGCGTCACGGCCGAGTTCAACCTCAACATGCTGCGGCGGCTGAACCGCGAGTTCGGCGCGGATTTCAACCTCGAGCGGTTCCACCATCGCGCGGTGTACAACGAGGCGTCAGGGCGGATCGAGATGCACCTCGTGAGCGCCGGCGAGCAGGCGGTGTCCATCGGCGGAGAGACGTTTCATTTCGACGCAGGGGAAGCGATCCGCACGGAGTATTCGCACAAGTACACGCTGAAGGAGTTCGGGGACATGGCGGCGCAGACCGGGTTCGAGGTCAGCAAGGTATGGACGGACGAACGGGAGTTGTTCTCCGTGCAATATTGCCTGAGACGTGACCTGTAGGAGCCCCTCCCACGGGCGACGCGCAGGTCGACGTCGGATCGCCCGTGAAACGGGCTCCTGCAAGCAGGCTAAGCCTCCGGTACGTATTCCTTCGGTTTTTCCGAGCCGCCGCCGAAGAAGAATTTCTCCATCTCCTTCTCCAGGAATTTGCGCGCCTCCGGCTCGATCGGGGTCAACCGGTATTCATTGATCAGCATGGTCTGGTGCTGTACCCAGCGCTGCCAGGCCTCCTTGGAGACATTCTGGTAGATCCGCTGCCCGAGCTCGCCGGGGTAGGGAGCGTAATCGAGACCCTCCGCCTCGCGTCCCAGCAGCACGCAGTCAACCTTTCGCATACGCTTTCGCCTTCTCGATGAGGGTTTTGACCGGCGCCGCCAGTCCGAAACGCGGCGCCTGTCCGTACTTGTACCAGATGCCGTCGTCCGTATCAGCGGCGACACAGGAGGCGCTCGAAAGCCGCACCGCGACCGGGCTGATGTCCAGGTCGTAATGGCTGAAGCTGTGGCGCAGCGGCGGCCATCTCTCGACCCGCTCCGGCCGCGCCGCAAGATCGTTCTCGCACCAGGCGAGGAGAGCGGCCTCCTCCGCGAATTCCGGGAGGCTCCACAATCCGCCCCAGATGCCGGAAGGCGCGCGCCGCTCCAGGTACACGCGGCCGTCGACGAGCGCCAGGGCCATGTGCGTGTGCCGGCAGGGCCGCGGCCGTGCCTCGCGCCTGCCGGGGTAATCCGCCTGCCGTGCGGAGGCTCGGGCCCGGCAGCCGTCGGCGACCGGGCAGCTCGCGCAGGCGGGACGGCTGCGGGTGCAGACGGTCGCGCCGAGATCCATCATCGCCTGGTTGTAGGCGGCCGTGCGTTCGGCCGGCGTGTGGCGCTCGGCCTGCTCCCACAACGCCCGGCTCACGGTCGGCCGGCCGGGCCAGCCGCCGATCGCGTGGTAACGCGCCAGCACGCGCTTGGCGTTGCCGTCCAGTATCGCGTGGCGCTGGCCCCGCGACAGCGACAGGATCGCGCCGGCGGTGGACCGGCCGATGCCGGGCAGCGCCACGACCGCGTCGAACGACTCCGGGAAGCGGCCGCCGTGCCGATCGAGCACCTGACGTGCCGCTGCATGCAGGTTACGCGCCCGCGCGTAATAGCCGAGGCCGGACCAGTGCCGCAGCACGTCGTCCAGCGTGGCCTGGCTGAGCGCCTGCAGGTCCGGAAACGCGTCGATGAAGCGCCGGTAGTAGGGAATGACGGTCGCAACCTGCGTCTGCTGCAGCATGATTTCCGACACCCAGACACGGTACGGCGTCGGCTCCAGTTGCCAGGGCAGGTCCTTGCGCCCGTGGCGATCGAACCAGTCGAGGACGCGTGCGGCGAAGTCCTCGCTCACCGCTACGTGCCCAGGGGCTTGGGCGTTTCGCCGCGCGCCAGCGACTCGATGCGGTCGATCACGTCGATTCCGTCCTCTCGCAAGGTCCGCTTGATGATCCACGGACCGATCACCGGGGGCACCCAGAAATCGGGTTCCATTTCGAAATCGTAAAGGAGCAAGGTACCGCCGCCCTCCTCTGCGAGACGCCAGCGTTCCCGGCTGTACTTGAAATCGCTCTCCGAGGGGACGGCAACCGCAACGATCTCGGAGCGCGGCTCGAGCAGCAGGTAACCCCGGCGCACCAGCGATTTGCAGAACAGCAGCATGCAGCCTTCCATGCGCGTGTAGAAGCGCGGCCGGCCCTGCTCGTCGGGAGCAACGTCGTGGGATTCGACGAACGCGCTGGTGAAGCGGACGAACTGGTCGTAGTCCGTGAGCACGCGGTACACGTCGGAAGGGGGCGCGGCCAGCCAGACTTCCGACTCGAGATGGTAGCGGCTGTCCTCGTACTCGACGGAAATGTCGCGCAGGTCGGCGGCGCCCGGGGCGGCCGCTATGAGGAGCAGCGCAGTTCCTCATGACGGATCGAGCAATCTTTTCAGGCGGTCCTCGAGCTTCTTTCTCTCCTCCGAGGGCGGGTTCTCCTCCTCGTCCTCTTCGCCGCCGAAGAGCTCGTTCAGCAGCCGGTCCTTCAGCTCGTCCCGTTTTTCCT
>DATABW010000306.1:0-8527 GCA_036259375.1 Woeseiaceae bacterium | reverse complement strand
GATGGGCTGGCCGGTTTCGCGGGCGGCGGCGATGATCTTGTCGTCCACGTCGGTGATGTTGCGCGCGTAGACGAGCTCGAAGCGCCGCCGCAGCAGTCTCGACAGCACGTCGAACACGACGGGCGGGCGGGCATTGCCGATATGCGCATAGTTGTAAACGGTCGGGCCGCAGACGTACATCGTCACGCGGCCGGGAACCAGCGGTTCGAACGCTTTCTTTTCGTTGGTCAGAGTGTCGTGCAGGTAGATCGTCATGCCCGCTTTACGGTCAGGTACGCAAAAGAGCCATGATAGCAATTCGCGACTAGAACCTGCCTTTCGACTTCGGCTTGCGCCGGGCGCGGCGCCTGGCAACTGCCGGCTGAGGTTCGCGTATCGCGATGGCGCGCGCCTGGTAAGCGTACTCGATGCTGCCGATGAGCCATAGGAAGTAGCCGATAGCTTCGATGAACTCCTCGACGGCGAGTTTGAAAGCGCGCTGGTAGTTCTCGCCTAAAACTGCCATCCACAACGGTTCGTGGCCGACGAAAAGAGCGAACGCGAAATGGACGCAGGCTCCCGCGAACAGCAGTGCAATTCCGGGAGAAGGCCACAGGCGCAACCAGGCAATTCGAAAACGCCGCCAATGACGATAAACGTAGGTGATGATCAGCGCCGCCACGATCGCGAGCGTGACCTGCCAGAAGTTGTCGGCAATGTAACGGTCGAGAAAGTAATCGAGCTCCCGTATGAAGAACGCAAGGGCGAGACCGCCCAGGGTGAAAGCTACCGGGCGTTGCGACGGGCAATGCCTCGCGACCCAGGCGCACAGCAGCCCGCAGGTGCCCAGAATGATCGGCTGCATCATTTCGAGCGGCGAATATTCGCTGGTGCCGAACGTGTCGCCCGGATAGGAGACGTGGAGTTTCAGGCTCCCCGGAGACCAGATTTCCATCTGCGTCAGCAACCCGGTAACGAGGGCAATGCCGAGGAAGTACAGGATGTAGCGGACCAGTACCACCCGGCGGCCCGCCTCGCTCAGGACGCTTCGCTGGCGGGTGCGCCGCCGACGGATTGGTGCAGGGATGACAGCTGGAACATCACCAGGCGCACGAGATCGTCCGCAATGGCTTCCCTGAGGAGGTCCTCTTCCCGTGCCTTGCCGAGCACGCGTGTCTCATCGTAAGTGTAATCGCGGGTGAGCGTTTTCAGCTGCGGCTCCATCAGCACGGCGGGACCGCTCACGAGGCTGTAATAGATCGTGTAGTACACCTCGTACTCCCGCGGCACGTTGCGAGCGGATACCGACAATACGCGCTGGCCCGTGTCATCGGCGAGAATCACCAGTTCCGCAGTCGCCTTCTCCGGTGAATCGACGAGTTCAATGCCGGCTTGCTCGAGGTGAGCGGCGAGTTTCCGGTAGAAGAGACTGTAGCGCTCATCGGTGGCAATGTAGGTACGCGCCATCTCGGGCGGGATGTCCGGTGCACCCCGCAGGTGAAACCCGCAGCCCGCGAGCACCAGCGCAAGGAAGTTGCCCAGCAGCAGTCGCCTAGACGACGACATTGACCAGTCGCCCCGGCACCACGATCGTCTTCCGGATGGTCCGGTCGGCGACGAAACGCTGCACGTTCGCGTCGGCCAGCGCCATCTCGGAAATCACGTCCTCGCCTGCATCGGCCGCGACGGAAATCCGGCCGCGCAACTTGCCGTTGACCTGCACGACGATCTCGATCATCGACTGGGCCAGCGCGGATTCATCCGCTGCCGGCCAGCGTTCTTCGACCGGGGCCGTCGCATGACCCAGCGCCTGCCAAAGCTCATGGCAGATGTGCGGCACGATCGGCGACAGGAGCAGCACGGCCGATTCCAGCGCTTCCCTGACCACCGCGCGGCCGGCCGCGGAGTCGTCCTCGAAGCGCGACACCGCGTTCAGGAGTTCCATGACCGCCGCCACGGCCGTGTTGAAGGTGTAGCGCCGGCCCACGTCGTCGCTGACTTTCGCGATCGTGCGGTGCGTCTTCCGCCGCAGTTCCTTGCCGGCCTCTCCCAGGGCCGCCGGATCCAGCGGCGGCGGACGGTCGCCCTCCACGTGCTGCTGCACGGCGTGCCAGAAGCGCTTCAGGAACCGGTGCGCTCCCTGAACGCCCTCATCGGACCACTCCAGCGCCTGCTCGGGTGGCGCGGTGAACATCATGAACAGTCGCACCGTATCGGCGCCATAGCGGTCGATCAGCTGTTGCGGGTCGACGGTATTGCCCTTTGCCTTGGACATCTTGGCGCCGTCTTTCAGCACCATTCCCTGGGTCAGCAGGTTGGTGAACGGCTCGCCTGCCGACGACAGGCCGAAGTCGCGCATGAGCTTCTGCCAGAAACGCGCATACAGCAGATGCAGGATCGCATGCTCGATGCCGCCGGTGTACTGGTCGACAGGCATCCAGTAGGCCTCACGCTCGTCCAGCATGGCCGCGGTGCTGTCCGGGCAGGAATAGCGGGCGAAATACCACGACGACTCTACGAAGGTGTCGAACGTGTCTGTTTCGCGTTCCGCTTCGCCGCCGCAGCGCGGGCAGGTAGTTTGATAGAACTCCGGCATCTGCTTCAGCGGCGACCCGATGCCCTTGAACTCGACGTCTTCCGGCAGCACGACCGGCAGCTGGCTTTCCGGCACCGGCACCGCGCCGCAGGCGTTGCAGTAGACGATGGGAATCGGCGCTCCCCAGTAACGCTGCCGGGACACGCCCCAGTCGCGGAGCCGGTAATGCACGCGGCGCTCGCCGCGCCCGCTCCGCTCGATCCAGTCGGCAACCGCGTCGAACGCTTCGCTGAAATTCAGCCCGTCGAACTCGCCGGAATTGATGAGGATTCCGTGCTCCGTGAAAGGGGCGGCCGAGACGTCCACCTCCCGTCCGTCCGCCGGCGCGATGACTTGCCGGATCGGCAGGCCGTGCCGGGCGGCGAACTCGTGGTCCCGCTGGTCGTGGCCGGGCACGGCCATGATCGCGCCTGTGCCGTAGCTCATCAGCACGAAATTGGCGACCCAGAGCGGCAGTTTCTCACCGCTGATCGGGTGAATCGCGGAGATGCCGAGCGGCATGCCCTTCTTTTCCATGGTCTCGAGGCTCGCTTCCGCCGCCTGCGTGCGTTTGCATTCCTCGAGGAAGGCGGCGAGCTTCGGGTCCTTCGCGGCAGCCTTTTCCGCTAGCGGATGTTCGGCGGCGACAGCCATGTAGGTCACGCCCATCAGCGTATCCGGACGGGTCGTGAACACCGGCACCGGCTCGCTGCCTTCGACGTCGAAGGACAACTCCACACCTTCCGATCGCCCGATCCAGTTCCGCTGCATGGTTTTGACCGGTTCCGGCCAGCCCTCGAGGCAGTCGAGCTCCTCGAGCAGTTCGTCCGCGTAGGCCGTGATCTTCATGAACCACTGCGGGATTTCGCGCCGCTCGACGGGCGCGTCGGAGCGCCAGCCGCGGCCGTTGATCACCTGCTCGTTGGCGAGCACGGTCTGGTCGACCGGATCCCAGTTGACCACTGCGTTCTTGCGGTACACGAGACCCTTCTCGAACAGTTTCGTGAACAGCCACTGTTCCCAGCGGTAGTACTCGGGACGGCAGGTGGTGATTTCCCGCCGCCAGTCATAGCCGTATCCGAGCCGCTTCAACTGGCCGCGCATGTAATCGATGTTGCGATAGGTCCATTCCGCGGGCGGCACGCCGCGCTGGATCGCGGCGTTCTCGGCCGGCATGCCGAATGCATCCCAGCCCATCGGCTGCAGGACGTGCTTCCCCTGCATGCGCTGATAGCGCGCAATGACGTCGCTGATCGTGAACACCCGCACGTGCCCCATGTGCAGCTGCCCGCTGGGGTAGGGGAACATCGTCAGGCAGTAGAATTTTTCCTTCTCCGGATCCTCGTCCACTTCGAAACAGCGGCGCGCGCCCCAGTAATCGCGTGCGACTCGCTCGACGGTCTCCGGATCGTAGGTTTTGCTCATCGGGCCCTGCGGCATCGGTGAAAGGGCGTGAGCATAGCGTTTTACGTCCCGCGTCGCAGCTGTAGGAGCCCGCGATACGGGCGATCCGGCCGTCAGCGCCGCCTCCGGAACGGCTACTGCGCGCGTGGGGAGCCCAGGCGGTCGCGCCCGGCAAAAAAGGCGATCAGGAGCAGGGACAAGGTGATCACCGGCCAGTTGCCGGCGCGGGCGTACGGCGTCGCGCCCTCCATCGGCAGCACGTTCATGGTGAGGGTCGCGTACCGGAACTGGGGCACGGTCTGCAGAAGCTCACCCTGCGGCCCGATGAAGGCGCTGATGCCGTTGTTTGTCGCCCGGACGACATAGCGCGCCGTTTCGGCGGCGCGCGCGCGAGCGATCTCGAGGTGCTGATGCGGCGCAATCGAATCGCCGAACCACGCATCGTTGCTGACGTTGACCAGCAGCCCGGCCTGGGGCAGGGCGTAGAGCTGCTCGGCGCCGTAGGCGTCCTCGTAGCAAATCGCGGCAGCCAGATCGGTGCCGCCGGGGAGCTCGAGCAGCGGCTGCCGCTCCTCGCCCGGCGTGAGGTCGTTGTGCGGCAGCGACATCATGCGCATCCAGGCACGTACCGCGTCCGGCACCGGGAAGTATTCGCCGAACGGCACGAGATGCCGTTTGCGATACACCTGCCGGCCGTTACCGTCCAGCAGGAGCACGCTGTTGTGGATCACTTCCTCTTCCTGGCGCTCGAGGATGCCGAGCAGCAGGGATTGCCCGTTCTCGCGCAGGTCGCGCTGCAGGCTTTCGAGATACCACACCACCTCGTCGGCGATGGCGGGAATGGCGACTTCCGGCCACACAATCAGCTCGCTGTCCGGATGCGTGTCGATCGAATCCCGGTAGAGATCCAACGTCGGGCGGAACTGCCCGGGCAGCCATTTCCGGTCCTGCGGCACGCCGCCCTGCACGATGGTGGCCGTCAGGGCTTCGCCGGAGGGTCGGCTCCACGGCAACCACTGGAGGCCGAAGCCGGCCAGCCACGGCACGACGGCGAGCGCGAGCGCCAGCTGCCGAGCGCGATGCGTGAAGGCCAGCGAAGCGACGAAGGCGCTTGCGCTGAGGACGACGAGGAAAGAGACGCCGTAGACGCCCCCGACCGGCAACCAGCCCGCGAGTGGCGAGTCGATCTGGCTGTACCCGAGACTGAGCCACGGAAAGCCCGTGAGAAACCACCCGCGAAACCACTCGACGGCTACCCAGGCCGACGGAGCGACAAGCATCAGCCGCAGTGGGCTGCCCCGGGTCAGGGCCGCGATGAGCCAGCCGGTTGCGGCATACCAGAGCGCCATGATCAGCACGAGACCGAGCATCAGGAACAACGCGAGCCACAATGGCGCCTCGCCGAACACGAAAATCGAGATATAGACCCAGTACGTGCCGAACAGGAAGAGGCCGACGCCGAACCAGAAGGCATAACGGGCGGCGGTCCGCGGGGCCGAATAGAGGCATAAGGTCAGCACCGGGACGGCGAGCACCGGCGCAACGGCCCAGCCGCTGAGCGGCGCGAACGCCAGGGTCATCATTGCGCCGGCGGCGAGGTACGCCAGGCCGACACCGATCGGGTGGACGTCGAGCAGCTGTCGAAGCGGCGCGCGGGCGGTCAACGGTTCGGCCGGTGCACTACTGATCCGGCCGCGGTTCGCGCTGCACCTGCAACGTGTCGATGCGGCGGCGATCGGCTTTGGTCACACGGAACTCGAAGCCGCCGAAATGGAGTTGCTCACCGCGGCGCGGCAGCCTGCCGAGCTCGTGCATGACCAGGCCGCCGGCCGTGTCGTAATCGTCGTCCGGGAGTTCGCAGTGGAAAAACTCGTTGAAATCCTCGATCCGGGTCAGCGCGCGCACCAGCCACGTGGGGCGCCCGTCGCGCTCCGGCCCCGCCTGGATGAATTCGACTTCTTCCGGATCGTGCTCGTCGTCGATCTCCCCCACGATCTCCTCGAGCACGTCTTCGATGGTGAGGAGTCCGGACACGCCGCCGTACTCGTCGACGACGATTGCCATGTGGTTGTGGCTGTCGCGGAATTCCTTGAGCAGCGCGTTCAGCCGTTTCGACTCCGGAATTACCGACGCCGGCCGAAGATAATCCTCAATGTGCAGCTCGCCGCGCGACTCGTTCGCGAAGTACCGGAGCAGGTCCTTCGCCAGCAGGATGCCGAGCACTTCGTCCCGGTCCTCGCCGGTGACGGGGAACCTCGAATGGCCGGATTTCACGATGACGCGGAGCATCTCCTCGAGGGTCTGGTTGCGCTCGATTACCACCATCTGGGAGCGCGGAATCATGACTTCCCGCACTTGGGTCTCGGCGACTTCGAGCACGCCCTGGAGCATCGTCTGCTCCTCCGGGTCGAAGACGCTCTCGGCCTGCTGCAAAAGCTTGTGGATCTCTTCGCGGCTCCAGGGATCGCCCTTCACCGCGCGCAGCACGCGCTTGAAGACTCCGGCCGATCCTGTGCCGCTGGTACCGGGAGGTTTGTCGTTCATCGATGGCGCATTGTAACAGTCAGCTTGTGCAGGAACAGGTACTAGGCGTACGGGTCGGCGACGCCGCGCGCGGCCAGTATCCCGGCTTCGAGCCGTTCCATCTGCGCCGCCTCGTCCTCGTTCTGGTGGTCGTAGCCCAGCAGGTGCAGGGTGCCATGAACGAGCAAGTGGCCCCAGTGCGCGGCCGGGCTCTTGCCCTGCTGCCGGGCTTCGCGCTCCAGGACCGGCGCGCAGAGCGCGAGGTCCCCCAGCGGCATCGATGCGGGCTCCGGCAGTTCGGCGATTTCCGCGGCCTCAACGGACGGAAACGCGAGCACGTTGGTGGGCTTGTCCGTCTGCCGGAAGCGGTAGTTCAGCGCGCGGCTTTCCCGTTCGTCAACGACTCGCACCACGACCTCGAACTCGCCCGCGGCAACGTTCGGTGACAGGCGCAGCGTGTCCTCGATCCATGCGCGAATGTCGTCTTCGTGTGGGATCGTCTCCGTCCGGCAGGCAACCTGCAGCTCCACGTTGACGCTGGCATTCATTTACTGCCGTTGCCGTCCGCCTCGTAAGCCTCGACGATGCGCTGCACGAGCTCGTGCCGGACGACGTCGTTCGGAGTGAAGTACGTGAACGCGATGCCTTCCACGCCTGAAAGGATTTTGATGGCATTGATCAGGCCGGACTGGTTGCCGGCCGGCAGATCGATCTGGGTGATGTCGCCCGTGACCACAGCGTGCGAGCCGAACCCGATGCGCGTCAGGAACATCTTCATCTGCGCGACGCTAGTGTTCTGCGCCTCGTCCAATATCACGAAAGATTCGTTGAGCGAGCGCCCGCGCATGAACGCCAGCGGCGCCACTTCGATGACATTCCGTTCGATCAGTCGAGCGACCTGCTCGGGGCCGAGCATGTCGAACAGCGCGTCGTACATCGGCCGAAGGTACGGATCCACCTTCTGGGACATGTCGCCCGGCAGGAAACCCAGCCGCTCGCCGGCTTCCACGGCGGGTCTCACCAGGATGAGCCTCCGGACTTCCCCGTTCTCCAGCGCATCGATGGCGCTCGCAACCGCGAGATAGGTTTTGCCCGTGCCCGCAGGCCCGATGCCGAACGCGAGGTCGTGGTCGCGGATGCCCTTCAGGTAGGCGCGCTGGTTGGCGCCCCGCGCCCGCACGAGCTTGCGGCGCGTCTGGATTTCGATCGGATCGTCTTCAGTGCGGCCGGATGCGCCTCCGCGGGCGCCCTCCCCGTCTTCTTCGCCCTCTCGCATGACGGACTCCTGCAGGCATATGTGCACCCGCTCCGGATCGATCCGCTCCTTGCCGGTCAGCTTGAACAGGGAACGCAATACCTGCGTGCCGATCTGCGCGGCGCCCGGCTGCCCGGTGACCCGGAAGCGGTTGCCGCGGCTCGCGATATCGACGTTCAGTCGGCGTTCGATCTGTCGGAGGTGCTCGTCGAATTGGCCGCAGAGGTTGGCCAGGCGGTTGTTGTCGGCGGGTTCGAGGACGATGTCCTGGGATATTTTAACAGCGTTCAATGTCGGGTTGTCAGACCTCTGGTTCAGCCGGCGAGGGCACTCACTGCTAGCCTACCCTGAAGGCCGGAAACATGGAATACCGCGAAAAGTCCCGCCCGCGGTCCCCGTCAGCCCGCCGCAACGGAAGATCGCGGCTGCGGCGCCGCGATGCGCCCGCGCAACGAATTCGGCAGCGCTTCCGTGATGACCACGTCGACGAAATGTCCGAGGCAGGACGGGTCCGCATCAAAGTTGACCCAGCGGTTGTTTTCGGTGCGGCCGGTGAACTGCCGGCTGTCCTTGCGCGACCGGCGCTCGACGAGCACCGATTCCGTCTTGCCGACCATTGCTTCGCTGATCGTCCTCGCCTGCGCCGTAATGCGCGCCTGCAAACGCCGCAGCCGTTCTTTCTTGACGGCCGGGAGCGTGGTGTCGTCGAATCCCGCCGCCGGGGTACCCGGCCGCGGGCTGTAGATGAAACTGAAAGACTGGTCGAAGTTCACGTCCTCGATGAGCCGCAT
>DATABW010000305.1:0-8683 GCA_036259375.1 Woeseiaceae bacterium | reverse complement strand
CGCGGCCGGGGCTCGAGTGCGTCATCAACGTGCGCCAGGTTCCGGGCGGCGAGGTCATCAGCGCCAACATCGAGCGCTGCAATGGCGATGCCGCTGTGCAGCGGTCGATCGAGGCCGCGGTTTTCAAGGCCTCGCCGCTGCCGGAGCCGTCAAATCCGGCGCTGTTTGAACGAAACTTGCGGATCACATTCAAACCTGAACAATAGGGGGCACTTCTGTGGGGACCGGGGCAATCCGACCAATGCTACGAATGCGCTTGCAGCAGCTGATGCTGCTGCTTTTGGCGTTGCCGGCTGTTGCCGCAGCGCAGCTCGAAATCGAAATCACGCGCGGCGCTGGCAAGCAGACACCGATCGCGGTCGTGCCGTTCGGGTGGCAGGGCCAGGGAGCCGCCCCGCCGATGGACGTCACGGGCGTGATCGCGGCGGACCTCGAGCGGAGCGGCCGGTTCGCGCCCGTCCCCGAGGACAAGATGCTGCAAAAGCCCACCAGCGGCGTGGACGTCGACTTCGACGACTGGTCGATACTCGGCATCGAAGCCGTCGTCGTGGGCCAGGTCATCCAGACGGGTGAAGACCGCTACAACCTGCAGTTCCAGCTGTTCGACGTGTTCGGCGGCGAGCAGCTCCTGGGCTACCGGATGCCCGCGAGCGCTGCCACGATGCGCCACGCAGCGCATCGCGTGGCGGACATGATCTTCGAGCAGCTCACCGGCATCGAGGGCGTGTTCGCGACCCAGATCGCCTACGTCACGGCCGAGCGCAACAATACGGAGACGCTGTATTCGCTCATCGTATCGGACGCCGACGGCGAGAACGAACACGTCATCGTGGAATCGCCGGACCCGATCATGTCGCCCGCCTGGTCTCCCGACGGCCGCCGCATCGCCTACGTCTCCTTCGAGGGCAATCATTCATCCATCTTCATCCAGACGCTGCGCACGGGCAACCGTGTCCAGATCTCCGATGCGCCCGGCATCAACGGGGCGCCCTCGTTCTCGCCGGACGGGCGGAAGCTGGCGCTGACGCTGGGCGGCCCGGACGGCAATCTCGATATTTACGTGATGGACCTCGCCAGCCGCCAGGCGACGCGCCTGACGACCAATCGCGCGATCGACACCGAGGGCAGCTGGACGCCCGACGGGGACCAGATCTATTTCACGTCCGATCGCGGCGGCGGCCCGCAGATCTACCGGATGCCGGCACGCGGTGGCACACCGGAGCGCGTGACCTTCGAAGGCAGTTATAATGCGCGCCCGCGGCTTTCGCCGGACGGGACGAAGCTTGCCATGGTGCACCAGGACCGGGGGAATTACCGCATCGCCGTCATGGACCTCGACGAGGAGCGCGTGCTTGTGCTGTCGACGGGTCAGCAGGACGAATCTCCCAGCTTTGCGCCGAACAGCGACACGCTGATCTACGCCACGCGGCAGCAGGGGAACGGAGTGCTCGAAACGGTGACGGCCGACGGTCTCGTGCGACAGCGGCTGGCTTCCGGGGAAGGCGACGTGCGCGAGCCCGTATGGGGCCCGTTTGCGCCGAACTAGACATGCGTAAGAACGTTAAATAGTCTGCTTAAGTATTTGACAGTAAAAGCTTGTCAAACCACGTCATCCAATAAAGGACCTTTCAATGCGACCGATTACGTTTCTGGCTCCCGCGTTCCTGGCGCTCACGATTGCCGCCTGCGGAGGCAACCCGCCACTTCCCGCCCCCGAGCCGCAAGCGCCGCCGACCGCCGATCAAGCTGACGACGAGGCGGACTCCAGGGGCTTCGAAGGCGAGGAATTCGGCGCCGGTGAAGCTTTCGGCGAGGACCGGGACAACGACGGCCAGCTTGCCATGGTCGTCTATTTCGATTTCGACCAGTCGGAACTCCGTGCCGAGTACGCAGACCTGCTCGCGCGGCACGCGGGCCGGCTCGCGGACAACTCGCGCCTCCGGGTGCGGCTGGAAGGCCATGCCGACGAGCGTGGATCGCGGGAGTACAATATCGGGCTGGGTGAGCGGCGCTCGCAGGCCGTCCGCCGGATGTTGCTGATCCAGGGCGCCAGCGCTGAGCAAATCTCGACGGTCAGCTTCGGCGAAGAACGGCCGGCGGCGCTCGGCAGCGACGAGGAATCCTATGCGCTCAACCGGCGGGTCGAGATCAAGTACCTCAATTAGCGGGGAGCACGCGTGACTTCACATCGAACCTCTCGGCTGGTCTGGCTTGCGATTGCACCGGCGCTGCTCTACGGCTGCGCGATGCAGAACCCGCAGGAAGACCCCGTTATCGTCAAACTGAACGAGCTCGAGCGCCGCCTGTCGGCGGTCGAGCGCATCCTGGCCAACGGCAGCCTCGTCGACATGGCGATGCAGGTCGACAACCTGCAGCGCATGACCGCCGAGCTGAGCGGGCAGGTGGAAACGCTGGAGTACCAGGCAGAGGAGACGGCGGACCGGCAACGGGACCTCTACCAGGACCTCGACCAGCGCATCCAGGAGCTGGAGCAGCGGCTGCAGGCGAGTTCGGGCGGTCCGCTGGCGCCGGGACAGCTGCCGGTGCCGGGCGGCTCCGACCGCGACAACTACCAGGCAGCATTCGAGCTGCTGAAGGAGCAGCGCTACGAAGATGCCGCGATCGCCTTCGAACGGTTCCTTGAGACCTATCCCGACAGCGAGCTGGCCGACAACGCACAGTACTGGCTGGCCGAGTCCTACTACGTCACGGGGCAGTTCGAGGAAGCACTGGCTGAATTCGAAGCGGTGATCAGCGAGTATCCCGACTCGCGGAAAGCGGCCGACGCGCTGCTCAAGATGGGTTATTGCAACTACGAGCTCGAACGCTGGGACGCTGCCCGCAATGCACTGCAGCGGGTACAACGCGAGTTTCCCGAGACGACGGCTGCGAGACTCGCCGACCAGCGCCTCGTCCGCATGCGCGAAGAGGGCGCCTGAGGTCGGTAGCCGGTTTGTGATCGGGCGCCCGTCCGGTATCATGCCGCGCGGTTCCCGACTCTTACAGCACCAGGGGCGTTAGCTCAGAGGTAGAGCATTCGGCTTTTAACCGACTGGTCGTAGGTTCGATCCCTACACGCCCCACCACATAAAACGCGCGAGACGGCGTAGCGCCCGATCGTTATCATTACCCGCTTTGCGTGCGGGGATCGGGCGTGACGGCGAGTCGGTGGACAATACATAAATTCGGCGGGAGCAGCCTGGCTGATGCTGCCTGCATAGAACGCGTTGGCGACATCATCGCCGACCTCGCGCCGGGCTCGCAGCACGGCAGGCTCGGCATCGTCGTTTCGGCGATGCGCGGCACCACCGACAACCTCCTGCGCCTGGCCGACCTGGCCGAAAGCGGCGGCGGGGGTTGCGCCACCGAACTCGAGGATCTCGGCACGCGGTATGCCGCCGCCGCCAAATTGCTGCTCGACCGCGATTCTCTCTCGCTGCTCGAGGACTGGCGCAGCGACGCCGCGATCGTGGAGGACCACCTGCAGTCGATTGCGGCGGCGCGATCCGCCCCGCCGCAAACCCGCGACGTCCTGGCAGGTTTCGGCGAGATCTGGTCGGCGCGCCTGCTGGCCGCTTACCTCGAACGGCGCCTGGGCCGGGAACGGGCGGGACGGTGGATCGACGCGCGCGAAGTGATCACCGTGCGGCAGAGCGAGCTCGGGCCGACCGTGCTGTGGGACGTTTCCCGCAGCAAGTGGAGCGAGGTGCCTGAGTGCCGCCCCGGCAGCGTCGTCGTATTCACCGGTTTCATCGCCTCGGACGAGCAGGGGCTGCAAACGACCCTGGGCCGCAACGGCAGCGATTTTTCGGCTTCGATCCTGGCGTCGCTGACCGGCGCCGACGAACTCGTCATCTGGACGGACGTCGACGGCGTGATGAGCGCCGATCCCAATCGCGTCCCGGAAGCAAAGGTGATCGACAGCCTTTCGTACAACGAGGCGATGGAGCTCGCCTATTTCGGCGCCCGCGTGATCCATCCGCAGACGCTCGGGCCCGCGGTCGAAGGCAATATTCCCGTCATCATTCGCAATACCTTTGCGCCGGCGCACCCGGGAAGCCGCGTGTTCGGTGGCGTCCAGACGGGTGACCAGATCAAGGGCATCACGGCGATCGGCGGCATGGCGCTCGTCAATCTCGAGGGCTCCGGCATGATCGGGGTTCCGGGCACCGCGGACCGGCTGTTTGCGGCGCTGAAGAAGGCGAACGTCTCGGTTACCTTGATTTCACAGGCGAGCTCCGAACATTCAATCTGCGTCGCGGTGCCGGAGGAACTCGCGGAGCGCGCGCGCCGCGTCATCGTGGAGGCCTTTGCCCTCGAGCTTGCAAGCGGGCAAATCCAGAGCGTGGATACCACACCTTCACAGAGCATCCTGGCGGTCGTGGGTGACGGCATGGCCGGATCGCCGGGCATCGCGGGAAAGTTCTTCGGCACGCTCGGCCGCGCCGGGATCAACGTGCGGGCGATCGCGCAGGGCTCCTCGGAGCGCAACATATCGGCCGTGGTCGATACCTCCGATGCGACGCGCGCGTTGCGCGCCGTGCACTCCGGCTTCTACCTCTCGGCAAAGACCGTCTCCATCGGCCTGGTCGGTCCGGGATCGGTCGGCGCGACGCTCCTCGACCAGTTGCATCGCCAGAACGGACGCCTGCGTGATCAGTTCAATCTCGACCTCAGGATCCGGGCGATCGCGCGTTCCCGGTCCATGCTGTTCGGCGACCGGCGAATCGATCTCGCCGGCTGGAAGGATGCATTCGCCATCTCGGCCGTCGAACTCGACCTCGAGCGCTTCGAGCAGCACGTGCACGCGGATCACCTGCCGCACGCGGCCATCATCGATTGTACGGCGAGCGCCGGGATCGCGGGGCGGTACGGCGGGTGGCTGCGGCGCGGCATCCATATCGTGACGCCCAACAAAAAAGCGTTCAGCGGCGATCCCGGCGATTACGCGGAACTGAAGCGAAGCTGCGATGCCGGCGGCTCGCACTGCTTTTACGAGGCCACTGTAGGCGCGGCGTTACCCGTCATCCGCACGATTCGCGACCTCATCGATACGGGGGACAGGATACGTTCGGTCCAGGGCATTTTTTCCGGAACGCTCGCGTACCTGTTCAACCTGTTCGACGGCAGCGTACCGTTCTCACACATTGTCATGACCGCGAGGGAGAACGGCTTCACCGAACCCGACCCGCGCGACGACCTGTCGGGCATGGACGTGGCGCGCAAGCTGACCATTCTCGCGCGCGAGATCGGCCAGGAGATGCGGGTGGAAGAACTGCCGGTGGAAAACCTCGTGCCGGAGCCGCTGCGGGACGTGTCCCTCGACGAGTTCCATCGCCGATTGCCGGAATACGACGATGCGATGGCGGCACGGTACCGGGCGGCGCAGAAGCAGGGCAAGGTACTACGATACATCGCCCGGCTGAGCATCGACGGAGAGGCGTCCGTCGGCCTGGAGGAAGTCGATCCGCGCAGTGCGTTCGGCAACATCAACCTGACGGACAACGTCGTGCAGTTCGATACGGATCGCTATTGCGCGAATCCGCTGGTCGTGCAGGGGCCCGGGGCCGGCCCCGAAGTCACCGCCGCCGGCGTATTCGCCGATGTTCTGCGGCTGGCGGCGTTCCTGGGCGAGGGCGTTTCGGTATGACCAACCGGGATACCGCGGCCGCTTTCGCACCGGCGTCGATCGGCAACCTCGGCGTCGGCTTCGACATGCTGGGGCTCGCGATCGCCGGCGCCGGGGATCGCGTGACGGCCCGGCGCGCCGCCAGGCCGGGAGTGACCCTGGTACAGGTGCGCAACCCGAGCGGGGAGTTACACCGCGATCTGCCGACGGAGGCGGACCGCAACACGGCGTCGATCGCTGCCGCCGCCCTGTGGCAGCAGCACGGCGCCGGCGGCCTGGAGCTGGTGGTCGAGAAAGGCATCCCGCTGGAATCCGGGATGGGAAGCTCCGCCGCCTCCGCGGTCGCCGCGGTGGTCGCGGCGAATGCCTTGCTGGAGGCGCCGCTGGCGGTCCGGGACCTGCTCCCTTTTGCGCTCGAGGGCGAACGCTACGCGAGCGGCGGCGTTCATGCCGATAACGTCGCGCCCAGCCTCCTCGGCGGGCTGGTGCTCTGCCCCGAGATGCTGCTGCCGGAAACCATAGCGCTGAAGCCGCCGGCCGGCATCAGCGGTGTGCTCCTGCATCCCGACCTCAAGGTCGGCACCGCCGACGCGCGGCGGGCGCTGTCCCCGACCTGCACGATGACCCAGTGGCTCGCGCAGCAGGCGTATCTCGCCGCCTTCGTGGTGGCTTGTGAACGAGGCGACCAGGAATTGATCCGCAAATCATTGCACGACGTCATCATCGAGCCGCAGCGGGTCCATCGGGTACCCCCGTTCGAGGCCGTCAAGGCGGCCGCGATGGAACAGGGCGCACTCGGCTGTTCCCTGTCCGGCAGCGGGCCGAGCGTGTTCGCGCTGGTGCCGGATGCCATGGCCACGGAGGTTGCCGGCGCAATGGAAGCGGCATGCCGCCGCGCGGGATTCGCCTGTGAATCCTTCGTCAGCCCGATGAACGCGCCCGGCGCGCGTCTCGTGGAGCAGGCGTGAGGTTCGCCAGCACCCGGCGGCAGGGCGACGCAGTCTCGCTGGACGAGGCGCTCGTTCGCGGGCTGGCGGAAGACGGCGGCCTGTACCTCCCGGAGAGCCTGCCGCGATACGACGTCGGCGATTTCGACGGCGCCGACAGCGTCACGGAGACTGCATCCGTCCTGCTGCGGCCGTTTTTTGCAGAGTCCTGCCTTCGCGGGGAACTGGAGGCAATTGTCGCGGAGACCTTCACGTTTCCGGTGCCGGCGCGGGAGCTGCCGGTCACGCCGGGCCGGGCATGGCTCCTGGAGCTGTTTCACGGCCCCACTGCCGCGTTCAAGGACGTCGGCGCGCGTTTCCTGGCGGCGTGCCTGTCGCGCCTGGAGCAGGGGGCGGAGGTGCCGCTCACCGTTCTCGTCGCCACCTCCGGGGACACCGGAGGCGCCGTCGCCGGCGCATTCGCCGGCCGCGAGGGCGTTCGGGTCGCAGTCCTGTTCCCGGACGGGCGCGTGTCGGAGCGGCAGCGGCGCCAGCTCACCGGCTGGGGCGGCAACGTGCTGTCCCTGGCAGTGAAGGGATCCTTCGACGATTGCCAGGCGCTCGTCAAGCAGGCGATGATCGATCCCTTGCTCAGGAGCCGGTTCCGCTTCACTTCGGCAAACAGCATCAACATCGGCCGCTTGCTGCCGCAGTGCAGTTACTACGCGCACGCCGCACTTGCGCATCACCGCCGCACCGGCCGCAAGCCCGGCTTCATCGTTCCCACCGGCAACCTGGGGAACGGCCTCGCCTGCATACTGGCGCGCCGCATGGGGCTGCCCGTCGGGGAAGTTGTCCTCGCCACGAACGCCAACCGGATCGTCCCCGACTACCTGGACGGGGCCGAGTGGGCGTCGCGTACCAGCCTGGCGACCCTGGCCTCGGCGATGGACGTCGGCAACCCGAGCAACATGGAACGCCTGATGACGCTCGCGGGCGATCGGCAGTCCCTGCAGCGTGAAATCCGCGCCCGCGCGGTGAGCGACGCCGACATCGAAAGGCAGATCGCGCAGGACTTCCGCGAGTTCGGGTTTGCGACCTGTCCGCATACGGCCACCGCAACCTTCACCTATGGCCGGCTCCGCGAAGACGAGCGCACCGACGGCGACTGGATCATCGTCGCGACGGCACATCCGGCGAAGTTCGAGCGCATCGTGGAGCCGTTGATCGGCGAACCGGTGCCGGTCCCGGATTCGCTGCAGGCGATCCTGTCGCGTCCGGAGCGCTCGGTGCCGATCGCGCCGGAACTGGACGCCATGGTAGAGGCGCTCGATGAGGCCTGCTTCCTTGACGAACCGGTGACCACCGGCGATAAATGACCTCTGCGCGGCCACTGACCCGACAATGAGCGAATACTTCCCTGCCGGCCTTGCCTCCGGTTACCTGCTGCCGCTGATTCTCGTCATTCTTCTCCTGGCTTGGCTCCTGTTGCTGAGCCGCCGCCGGCGCGGCGCCTCCCGCTCGCTCTCGAAGGTGTTCTCGAGCATCGCCTACGAGCGAATCGACGGACTGGTGCTGCCCAATGTCGATGAAGGCGAGATCCAGATCGATCACCTCCTGCTCACGGCGAACGGGCTGCTGATCGTCGACGTGAAGGAGGTCACCGGTAACGTGTTCGGCAGCGACAAGATGCAGGACTGGACGGTCATCAACAGCGAGCGGCGGTTTACGTTCGCCAACCCGCAGCCGGCGCTGTTCGACCGGATCGCCGCCGTGCGCGAGATCGTGCGCCAGGTGCCGGTGGCCGGCCGCATCCTGTTCCTCGACGGCGCGGCTTTCACCAAGGGCGTGCCGTCACTCGTCTGCACCATCGACGAGCTCCTCGAAGAGTTCAGGGACAGCGACAAGGGAGCCGCGAAGATGAAGGTCGAAGCCTTCAAGCCGCACTGGGAGAAGTTGCAGGCGTACGCCTCGTAATTGCGCGCCAGGTGCTGTACGAGCTCGTCCGACTTCCCTGCCGCTGGTTGACGGAGCCGCTGTGCGTGGCGGAGCCGTGGCCGGGGGATGCCTTTTGCGGAATGGCTCCCTCGGGGGCCCTGCGGGCCCTTTCGGTCCGCTTTATTTCCGC
>DATABW010000304.1:0-11145 GCA_036259375.1 Woeseiaceae bacterium | reverse complement strand
GCCACCCGCGGCGGTTGACCGGTCTCCCACTGCTGGACACCCCGCTGAAACACAACGAAAATGACCGACAGAACGGAGCGTCAAGGCACCAAGATGTGGGTCTCCAAGCCGATCTACGAAAGTCTGCCGTATTTCTACCTGCTCGTGGGCCTCGTCAGCCTAGGCGCGTCGATGTACCTGAACCACTGGTGGTGGCCGGAGATCTGCTTCACCCTGGGGCTGTTCTGCCTGGTGGCAGGGCTCGTGGTCCTGTTGCGGCGCCGCGATCATCGCGATGTTCACCGGCGCGCGGAGCAGAGGCAGGATCTCTAACCGGTTGTCGCGCCGGCGTTGCCTGCGGGCCGCTTTGGGTTACCCGCGATTCTCTTTCAGCTCGGTAGGCGCCGTGCGCGTGTCCGACTGGCGCAGATCGCTGTAGACCAGCTCGTGAATCCCGAGCGACACCACGTCCCCGTCCTTCAGCCGGTACTTCTTGACGCGTTCCTCTCCGATATAAACGCCGTTGGTGCTGTTCAGGTCCTCGATCGTGCAGCCGGTTTCGTCGTTCGTCAGCTGCGCATGATGGCGGCTCACGAACTTGCTCTGGATGTAGATCTCGTTGTCCGGTGAGCGGCCGACGATGACGCGGCCCGGGCCGAAGAAATGCTGGCCCAGCGATTCGCCTTCGCTGCGCACCTCGATACCGGTCACGTGACTGTCGCGCTTGACCTGGGGCGCGGTGGACAGCCGGTCCGGGTAGGAACCCGCCGAGAGCTCGTGTTCCTTCCAGTTCAGTTCCTGCACGGCGGTCTTGATGTCCTGTGAGCCGAGCACCGTCTTCTGTTCGCTGAATGCGCACAGCAGGGCGGTGTCGCACAGCGTGTTGACGAGCCGCGGCACGCCGCCCGTGTAGCGGTAGATGATGTCGAAGGCATCGTCCTTGATGAGGTCCTTCACCGTCCGCCCCGCGATCGCCAGCCGGTGCTCGATGTACTCCCGCATTTCGCGCTTGTCCAGCGGCCCGACGTGAAAGCGCAGTCGCACCCGCTGCACCAGCTGCTTCAGCTCCGGGGAGTCGAGCGTGTCCTTGAGCTCGGGCTGACCGGCGAGAATGATGCGCAGCACCTTTTCCTTGTGGGTTTCGATGCCGGAGATCAGGCGGATCTCCTCCAGCACTTTCTTGCTCAGGTTCTGCGCCTCGTCGACGATCAGGACGACTTTTTTGCCATTGGCATACTGGTCGATGAGGAACATATTCAGCATATCCAGCAGCTCGACCTTGCGCTGCTTGAACGGCTTGAAGCCGAACTCGGTGAGGACGGCCTGCAGGAACTGGCTCGGACTCAGCTGGGTCTGCGAGACCATCGCGTAGACGACGTCATCGCCGAGCTCCGCCAGGAAAGACTGCAGCAGTGTGGTCTTTCCGGACCCTATTTCGCCCGTGATCACCACAAAGCCGTCGGCCAGCCAGATCGTGGATTCCATGTACGCCTTGGCGCGCGCGTGCTGCTTGCTCCAGTACACGAACTCCGGGTCCGGCGTGAGCCGAAACGGCTGCTCGTTCAGTTTGAAGTGCTTGAGATAGGACATCCGATCAATTTTCGATTATTTTGAGGGCTTCCGAAAGCCGCCGGTCCCGCTCGGCGGCGCTTTCCGCCACCGTGGTGGCATGGCCGAGCTTGCGCCCCGGCCTCGCCATCTTACCGTAATCGTGCAGCTGGAAGCCGGCTCGCTCGAGCTCGGCCGGCCTGCCCGGCAAGGCGCCGATGAGGTTGACCATGCCGGCCTGGCCTAGCGCCCGCGTATCCCCCAGCGGCAGTCCGAGGATCGCCCGCAGGTGGTTCTCGAACTGGCTGGTGGCAGCCCCCTCGATGGTCCAGTGCCCGGAATTGTGCACCCGGGGCGCGAATTCGTTGGCGAGCAGCCGCCCGCCCGTATCGAACAGCTCCAGCGCCAGCACCCCGACGTAGTCCAGCCGCTCCAGCAGCGCCTCGAGATAGCCGCGCGCCGTCGCAGCGAGTTCCCGGTCTTCGACGGGGGCTTTCGAGACCCGGAGGATGCCCTCGCGGTGCCGGTTTTCGATCAGGGGATACATGGCCCAGTCGCCGTCTGCCCGGCGCGCCCCGATCACGGACAACTCGCGGGTGAACTCCACGAAGGCCTCGGCAATGAGAGGTCTGGCGCCCAGCTGCTGCCAGGCAGGCTCCACGTCGTCCGGCGTTCTGAGTACCGCCTGGCCTTTGCCGTCATAGCCCCAGCGGCGGGTCTTCAGCACCAGCGGCAGCCCGATCGACTCGATCGCGGCGGTAAGCGACTGCTCCGAGTCGACGCTGCGGTAACCCGGTACCGGGATGCCCAGCGATTCAAACAGCTCCTTTTCGCGGAGGCGGTCCTGTGCCGACATGAGTGCCTGTCCTCCCGGAAACACCGGCACCTTCTGGGAGAGCCATTCCACGGCGGTGACCGGAACGTTTTCGAACTCGTAGGTCACCACGTCCGCCCGTCGTGCCAGCGCCGCGAGGGCCTCTTCATTGTCGAAGTCGCCCTCGATGACCGCGCCGGCTGCCGCGGCCGGCGAGCCGGTTTTTGGGTCGAGGAACAGGAACTCAATATCCAGCGGGCGGCCGGCAAACCCCAGCATCCTGCCGAGTTGGCCCCCGCCGATGACGCCGACCGTGGTCACTGCCGGAGCACTAGTCGCCGTGCGTCGGGTCCGGGTCCGCCAGCACCGCGTTCGTCTGCTGCTGGCGGTACGCGTCCAGCGCCCCGGCAACGCGCTCGTCCGCGGTCGCTACGATCGCGGCAGCAAACAGGGCGGCGTTGATCGCACCTGCCTTGCCGATGGCCATGCTGCCGACGGGCACGCCCGCGGGCATCTGCGCAATCGACAGCAGCGAGTCCATGCCCTGCAGCGCCTTGGAACGAACGGGCACCCCGATCACCGGGAGGCGGGTTTTGGCGGCCGTCATGCCGGGCAGGTGCGCGGCGCCGCCGGCCCCCGCAATGATCACCTTCAGGCCGCGGTCGACAGCCGTGCTGGCGTATTCGAACATGAGGTCCGGTGTGCGATGGGCGGACACGACCTGCACGTCATAGGCGACGCCGAGCTCGTCCAGCACTTCCAGAGCGTGACGCATCGTATCCCAGTCCGACCGGGAGCCCATGATGACACCTACTGATGCGTTGGCGTTGCTTCGGTCGCGCACTTTGTCGGTTCCATTTTCTGCACTCTCTCATGGATTTCGCGAAACAGGCGCCGGCGCACCGCGCGCCGGCCGGTCTCGTTGGCTTGTTCGTGTTCGCGCAGGAGCCGCGCAATCTGCGGCTGCGGAGCGGCCGTGAGCCGCTCGAATTCCGCGAGCGCCGGCGCGCCTTCCCCGACGATGCGGTCGCGCCACGCTTCCGCCGTATGGAAAACCTCGATGGCAGCCCGCTCGCGGCTGCCGAGCGACACCAGGGCGGACTCGATAAGCCCGGCATCCGCGGTCCGCATCAGCTTCCCGATGAGCTGGCGTTGCCTGCGCAGCGCGCCGTGCGCCCGCATGTTTTTCGCATCGACGACGGCTTCGAACAGAGCCGCATCGAGACCGATCGCTTCCAGATCGGGTATCGGCAACTCGATGAGCTTTTCACCGAGTGCCTGCAGCGCGAGCTGCTCGCGCTTGCGGGCGCTCTTGCTCGGGCCTCGCTCGTTCACCCGCGTCATCGCGGCATAGTATCATGCAGCGCCACGCAGATTAGGCGGCAGAGCGATGACACGAGGCGCTAAGGACCAGATGAGCGTGCACGGAAGCCGCGCCGCGGCGGACACGGCGGAACTCGAGCGTATCGTCCGCTTCATGCTGGACGAGGCGAAAAGGTTGGGCGCGGACCAGGCGGAAGCGTCGGCGAGCCACGATCTCGGCCTGTCGGTGACGGCACGGCTCGGCGACGTCGAGAACCTCGAGTACACGAACGACCGCGGCGCCGGTGTCACGATCTATGCCGGATCTCGCAAAGGCAGCGCGAGCACGTCGGACTTCAGTCGCGAAGCGCTGCAAGAGGCCGTGGCGAAAGCGCGCTCTTTCGCGCGGCTCACGGCGCCCGACGAGTACGCGGGTCTTGCGGATGCGGAGTTGATGGCCAAGGATCCGCCCGATCTCGACCTCGCTCATCCGTGGGAGCTGGACTCCGGCCACGCCATTGCGCTGGCGGTCGAGTGCGAAGCTGCCGCTCGCAGCTTCGACAAGCGCATCCGCAATTCCGAAGGCGCCACGGTGAGCACTCACGGCGGCGCGCGCGCCTACGGCAACTCACACGGGTTTCTCCGTGGCTACGCCGCGACCAGCCACAGCGTGAGCTGCGTCGTCCTCGGCGAGAGCGACGGTGACATGGAGCGCGACTACCACTACAGCACGGCGCGCGATGCCGCAAACCTCGAGGCGGTGGAGCAGGTCGGCAGGACCGCTGCCCGCCGAGCGGTCGAGCGGCTCGGGGCGCGCAAGATCAAAACGACGAAGGCGCCGGTCCTTTTCAGGCCGGAAGTCGCGCGCGGCTTTATCGGACATGCCATTGGCGCGATTTCCGGCGGTGCGCAGTACCGGCGTGCGTCGTTCCTCCTGAACGCCGCGGGCGAGCAGGTATTCCCCGGCTTCCTGTCGATCCAGGAGCGGCCGCACATTGCAAAAGGGATGGCGAGCGCCCCGTTCGATGCCGAAGGCGTCGAAACCCGGGACAGGGACCTGGTCGTCGGTGGAGTGCTGCAGGGTTACGTCCTGAGCTCGTACTCCGCGAGGCGGCTCGGCTTGCAGACGACGGGAAACGCCGGCGGCGCGCACAACCTCGTGCTGCCCGGAAATGCCGACGATCTGCAGGCACTGATGAAAACAATGGGCCGCGGGCTGGTCGTGCACGAACTGATCGGCCAAGGCGTGAACGGCGTCACGGGTGATTATTCCCGTGGCGCCGTGGGCTTCTGGGTCGAGAACGGTGAGATCGCCCATCCCGTGCACGAGGTGACCATCGCCGGGAATCTCAAGGACCTGTATCGGCGCATCGCCGCAATAGGTCGCGACCAGGACCTGCGCTCAGGAATACGTTGCGGTTCCCTGCTGGTGGAGGAGATGACCATAGCGGGCGCCTGAACCCTGCTACGTTGCCTGCTTGCTGCCGGAGTCCAGCTCGTCCACCAGCTCGGCCAGTGTCCGGTTCCCGACGACGCCTTCAACCGCCTCTTCCACCTGCTTGCCGAGCTGGTCGATGCCGGGGAGCCAGCGCGGGCCGCGGTAGGAGCCGGTGTTTCCTCGCCGCCGCACGACCTGCAGGATGTCCGACAAGCGAATCCGCGATATGTCGCGCCCCGGAATCAGGGATTCCTTCTCCGTCGTCAACAGCAGTCCGGCATCTTCGAGATGGTTGACGACGGGCGTCAACGCAATCGCCGGCACTTTGAGCTGGTCGCTCATCCTGTCGAACGTCACGCTGCGCGACGGCTCCCGGAACGCTTTCGCGACGAGGTACATGATGTTGAGCGCGAGGCACTCCCGCATGCTGTTCGACAGCCGCGGCTCGCGGCGCCCGATGCGCAGGTACTCAGGGTGCTGCAGGTAGAACGAGAGCTGCGCTCCGATAAGCAGTACCAGCCAGCTCAGGTATAGCCAGATGAGCGCCGAGATGGCGACCGCGAAACTGGAGTAAATGAGCTGCTTGGTCGTCGTATAGGCGACGAAGTTGGCGAAGATTGCGCCGAGCGTGGCCCAGAGCACTCCGCCGAGCAGGCCGCCGATAGCGGCGGCCTTGAAGCTCACGCGAGTGTTCGGCACGAACAGGTAGAGAAAAATGAACACCCCGGTGATCAGCAGGAAAGGCGCGATTTCGCCGATGCTGAGCAGCAGCGGCCCGATCGACTCGTGGCTCAATATCGTCTGCACGACGGCGGTGCTGCGGATCGAAGCGATCATCCCGAGCGCCACGACGACGACCACGGGGCTGATGAGAAGCACGACCGTGTACTCGGAGAACCGGCGTGCGATGCTCCGGGGCTGCGACACGTGCCACACGTGATTGAACGCACCTTCCACTTTCTGCACCATCGAGATGGCGGTAAACACGAAGAACGCGAGACTGAGCCCGCCGAGCACGCCGCCTTCGACGTTTTCGACGACGTTGATCACCTCTTCCGTGATGCGTATCCCCTGGTCGCCGAGCGGCGCGAGGACCTCGTACAGGTACGGCCGCAAGCGGTTGTGGACGCCCAATCCCTTGAGGACCGAGAAGCTGAACGCGACCAGCGGCACGACGGACAGGAGCGTCGTGTAGACGAGGCTCATGGCCCGGAGAGTCAGCTCGCCGGCGAAAATGTCCCGCAGAAGCGCATACAGGTATTGCAGCGCGACGGCGGTGGCCCGTCCCGCCTGTCCCTTGCTCTCGAGCTCCCGGCTCCAGACCAGGTGGTCGATTTTCGCTTGCAGTTTCGGGATCATGTTTGCGGTGCGTACGGGGACCGCCACGTCCGGCGTTCGCGCGATTGTACATGACGCACGGATTGGGACCTGTTCAATGCCCGGCAAATACCCGGAACGCATCGTCTGCATGACGGAGGAAACGACGGAGACGCTGTACGCGCTCGGGGAAGAGCGGCGCATCGTCGGCATATCCGGTTTCACCGTGCGGCCGCCCCGTGCCCGTAAGGAGAAGCCGAAAGTCTCCGCTTTCACCAGCGCGAAGATCGACCGGATACTGGCCCTGCAGCCGGACCTCGTGCTCGGGTTTTCGGATCTGCAGGCGGACATTGCCGCGCAACTGGTGCGCCATGGCATCGCGGTGCACGTGTTCAACCAGCGTTCGGTAGACGAGATCCTCACGATGATCCGAATGCTCGGCGGCATGATCGGCGAGCAGGAAAAAGCGGAAGGATACGTCGCCGGGCTCGAGCGGGGCATCGATGCGGTGCGCATGGAAACCGAACACGACCTGCGCCGCCCCCGCGTCTATTTCGAGGAGTGGGACGATCCACTCATCAGCGGCATCCGCTGGGTCTCCGAGCTGGTCGCGATGGCGGGCGGCGAGGACTGCTTCCCGGAACGCGCCGCCGAACCGCTCGCCTTGAACCGGATACTGGCGGACCCGGACGAGGTCGTGCGCCGGCAGCCGGACATCGTCATCGGCTCGTGGTGCGGCAAAAAGTTTCGCCCGGAGAAAGTCGCCGGGCGGCCGGGTTGGGATGCGATCCCGGCGGTCGCCAGCGGCGATCTCTACGAGATCAAGTCCTCCCTCATCCTTCAGCCGGGGCCGGCCGCCCTGACCGACGGCCTGTGCGCACTGCGGAAGATCATCCGCGCCTGGACCTCACGCCTGTAGGGGCGTCTCACCGTCGAGACCCGGTCACCATCGCCTGGTCGCCCCCGGGGCGGGCTCCGCCAGGAACGCGCCGTTCACCCGGTCAACAATCGCAATGCCTCGTGGTATTTCTCGCTGGTGCGCGCAATGACCTCCGCCGGTAACGCGGGCCCGGGCGCCGTCTTGTCCCAATCGAGGGTGTCGAGGTAATCCCTTACGTATTGCTTGTCGAAGCTGGGTGGACTGGTGCCGGGGCGGTACCCGCTCTGCGGCCAGAAGCGCGACGAATCCGGCGTCAGTACCTCGTCGATGAGAAACAGGCGCCCCTCGGCGTCCTGCCCGAACTCGAATTTGGTATCGGCCACGATGATGCCGCGCTCGAGGGCGTAGCCGGCGGCGCGTTGGTAAATGGCGAGTGCGATGTCCCGAACGGTTTCCGCGAGGCGCTCGCCGATCAGTTCCTGGACCCGGTCGAAGGCAATGTTCTCGTCGTGATCGCCGGCCGCCGCCTTGGTCGCGGGCGTAAAAACCGGCTCCGGGAGTTTGTCCGCCTGCTCCAGCCCGGGCGGCAGTGCGATGCCGCAGATCGCGCCGGAGCTCCGGTAATCGCGCCAGCCGGAACCGATGAGGTAACCGCGAACGACGGCCTCGATCGGCAACGGCTTCAGGCGGCGAACGACGACAGCCCGGCCTTCGAGCAAGCGGCGCGTTCCCGCGTCCTCGACCACCGATTCGAGCGAGCGTCCCGAAAGGTGATTGGGAACGAGATCGGCCAGTCTCCGGAACCAGAAGTTCGAGATTTCCGTCAGTACATGCCCCTTGCCGGGCACCGGGTCAGGCAGCACGACGTCGTATGCCGACAGCCGGTCCGTCGTGACGATGAGCAGGTGATCGTCACCGACGCCATAGATATCCCGCACCTTGCCGCGGCCAAGCAACGGCAGTGACGGAATTGACGATTCAAACAGCGGGTCGGGCACGGTCATGCCGGCGATCATCGCGTTTCGACCTGCGGGCCGCAAGCGCAGGCAAACGGAAATAGGAATCCCCCGGCGCTGCGGGTAGCATACGCCGCATGATGCGTCAGCAAGCGCGGCGGTTTCCGCGGCCGTCATGAAAGAGGCGAGCGGCACGCCATATTGGGGGAAAGTCGTCGGCACCATGGCGGGCCTGGCCGCCGGCCCCTGGGTTGCGCTCGTCGGCCTTGTGCTGGGCCACCAGTTCGATCGCGGTTACGCGCGCTACACCGAGCGGCTGGCGGTGACGCGCCACGATCGCCTGCCACCGGGCTTCGTCCGCGCGCTGTTCCGCACGATGGGGTTTCTCGCGAAGTCCGACGGTCGCGTCTCCGAGGAGGAGATCAGGGCAGCGCGAAAGCTCATGCACCGGCTGGGGCTCGATCCGGCGGAGACCCGCGCGGCGATGGAGTGGTTCACCAGCGGCAAAGCGCCTTCGTTTCCCTTGCACGATGTGCTCCGCGAACTCAGGCGCGACACGCGGAACCGGGCGGAGCTACGTGGGCTCTTCGTCCAGTTGCTGATGGAGGTCGCGCTGTCGAAGAATTCGCTGCACCGGAGCGAGCGCGCGGCGCTATGGTCTATCTGCAACGAGCTCGGTATCGGCCGGGTGGAACTCGCCCAGCTCGAAGCGATGCTGCGCGCGCAACGCGGCTTTCGCAAATCGGCGGCCGGGAGCGCGGACGCGGCACGCCTCAGTCGCGCTTACGAAATTCTGGGCGTCAACGGGTCGGCCACCAATGCCGAGATCAAGCAGGCGTACCGCAGGCTGATGAACCGGAACCATCCCGACAAGCTCGGTAACGCGGCCGATGCGGCGGCCCTGCTGCAAGCCGAGCAGCGCACACGCGAGATTCGCACCGCCTGGGACATGCTGAAGACCCGGCGCAGCATCCGGTAGGCTGCGCGCCGCTTCCCGGGCGCCCGTCTCGTGAAAAGCCGGCGCCCTTCGGGTAGAGTCGGCACCACGCACCGGCAGGATTCGTGAAGTGGAAGCATTGATTGCCCCGTCGATTCTCTCGGCCGATTTTGCGCGGCTGGGAGAGGAAGTGAATGCGGTGCTCGGCGCGGGCGCCGACATGGTTCACTTCGACGTCATGGACAACCATTACGTGCCGAACCTGACAGTCGGTCCGATGATCTGCAAGGCGCTGCGCGACCACGGCGTCAAGGCGCCCATCGACGTGCACCTGATGGTGGAACCGGTGGACCGCCTCATCCCGGATTTCGCAAAAGCCGGCGCCACCTACATGAGCGTGCATCCCGAGGCGACGCGCCACGTCGACCGCACGCTCTCGATGATCCGCGAACACGGCTGCAAGGCCGGTCTCGTGTTCAACCCGGCGACGCCGCTCAACTGGCTGGATTACGTGCTCGACAAGGTCGACATGGTGCTGATCATGTCGGTCAACCCCGGTTTCGGCGGGCAGAAGTTCATCGAGGCTTCGCTGGAGAAGTTAAGGCGGGTCCGCAAGATGATCGACGACAGCGGCTATTCAATACGCCTGGAGATCGACGGCGGTGTAAAGCCGGATAACATCGGCCGGATAGCTGCCGCCGGAGCGGACACGTTCGTGGCCGGGTCGGCCATTTTCGGGAGCAGCGACTACGCCGCGACGATTTCGGCGATGCGGGCGCAGATCGCCCGATCGAGCGGCAAAGGGCGTAGCTGGAACTAGCGAAACTACGCTTTCCGGTTCGGCCGCGCTCCGTAAACGACGATGGTCTTGCCGCTGGCCGACACCAATCCCTGTTCTTCCAGCACCTTCAGCACGCGGCCGGCCATTTCGCGGGAACAGCCGACGAGCCGGCTCAGTTCCTGGCGGCTCACCTTGATCTGCATGCCGTCCGGATGCGTCATCGCATCGGGTTCGCTGCAGAGGTCCATGATCGCGTGCGCTACCCGCCCGGTGACGTCGACAAAGGCGAGATCGCCAAGCTTGCGGTTCGTCCGGTCGAGCCGGGTGGCGAGCTGCGTCGCCAGTTCGAACACGAGCCCGGGGCTTTCGCTGGCGATCTGCCGGAAGCGCGGGTAGGTCATCTCGGCAATCTCGCATTCGCTGCGGGTCCTCACCCAGGCGCTGCGGGTCGGTTGCTCATAGAAGAGCCCCATTTCGCCGAAGAACTGCCCCTTGTTGAGATAAGCCAAAACCATTTCGTTCCCGTCCTCGTCCTCGATCATTACCTCGACCGATCCGTCTACGATGTAGTAGAGGACATCCGGAAGATCCCCCGCATGGATCATGACCGTCTTGGACGGGACGGTACGTACGCGGCAATAGCTCAGGAAGCGATTTATCGCCGGAACATCGCTCAAAGTCTTGGCTGTGGTCTGCATTTTGTAGGTCCTCAACGCCTCTTCGCTCATTCTTTTAATACAGACCGCTCGCAAGAGCAAGCTAAGTCCGTAATTATTCTGGAAATATCGGAAGCTTCCCCTGAGTCGCGCTGCACTTGAATTATATTTTAACGGCGAGCCGGTTCATAGGCGGTAAGCCGTGGTCGTCATGACGGCAGACGCCGCGCGCATCAGCCGACGCACAGGCGAGGGCAGGCGCTCTGCGCCGGCACGCATGGCATCGTGGCCGTGCTGCCGTTCCTCCTCGCGCATCTGCCGGACGACGGCTCGGCTGCGGCTGTCGCCCGCCGGCAGCCGCTCCAAATGCCCGGTCAGGTGCTCCGAAACCTGGCGTTCCGTTTCCGCCACGAAGCCCAGCGACCACCGATCGCCGAGCGCGCCGCTGGCGGCGCCGATCAGCCACGATCCGGCATACCAGAGAGGCCGCAACCGGCTCGGCACGGCATGCAGTTCGGTGAGCCGCTGTTCGCACCA
>DATABW010000303.1:0-2758 GCA_036259375.1 Woeseiaceae bacterium | reverse complement strand
CGCTCGAGCTGGACCGGCGACTACAACGACGCGCACGCGTTCCTGCACGTGCTGAAGTCCGGTACCCCCTCCAACATGACGGGCTACGCGAGCGAGGAGTTCGACTCGCTGCTGCAACGCGCCGCCGAGCAGACCGACCCTGGCCTCCGGCGCCTATACATGGAAGAAGCCGAACGCGTGCTGCTTGCCGACCACCCCGTCATCCCGCTCTACTTCTACGTCAGCAAACACCTGGTGAGCCCCCGCGTCGGCGGCTGGGGCGACAACGTGCTCGATTACCATTACAGTCAGCACCTGAACCTTGGGGGTCGGACCAACACAAACCCTTGAAGCTTAAGCGGAAGCAGTCAAAAAATGTCCGCCAAGCCCGCTTAATCGGGCAATTCCGGGGGCAAAAATGGGCTGTTCAGCTCATCGACCAAACACGCGATTACGAGCCCGGAATAGGGCGGTTAAGGCGGCCGGGACGATGCATTGCGGCGGTTTCCGGCTCACAGTCAACGAGTTATAGAGGTCCGACCCCATGTTGCGGGTTTTGAGTGCGATACCGACGTTGTTGTTGGTGATCGTGGCGGCGTTTGCGATGGTGCGGGCGGCGCCGGGCGGGCCGTTCGACGACGAGCGGGTGCTGCCGCCGGAGACCGCGGAAAACCTGCGCGCCGCCTACCACCTGGATGAAGCGCTGCCGCTGCAGTTCTGGCGTTACCTGGCCGGCCTCGCCCAGGGTGATTTCGGGCCGTCCTATTTTTACCGTGATTACGATGTCGACGAACTGATCGGCGCCGCGTTACCCGTCTCTGCGCTCCTCGGCTTCCTTGCAATGGTGCTTGCGCTCGGCATCGGCGTGGCGGCGGGGATCGCAGCGGCACTGCGCCCGAACACGCTCGCCGATCGCCTGATCAGCGGCTTTGCGATGACCGGCATCTCCGTGCCCGTGTTCGTCGTGGCGCCCGTGCTGGTGCTCGGCTTTGCGATAGGACTCGGCTGGCTGCCGGCAAGTTGGAGCGGCGGTGACGCTGGCGCGCGGCTGCTGTTGCCGGTGATCGCGCTCGCGCTGCCGCAGATCGCTTTCATCACGAGGCTGACGCGCGGCAGCATGATCGAGGTGCTCGGCAGCGACTACATCCGCACGGCCCGCGCGCAGGGCCTGGGCACGTTGACCGTCATTCGTTGCCACGCGCTCAAACCCGCCCTCCTGCCGGTGGTGTCGTATCTCGGGCCGGCCATCGCGGGCGTGCTGACCGGCGCCGTCGTCGTCGAGACGATCTTCGGCATTCCGGGCCTCGGCCAATTGTTCGTCAAAAGCGGCTTGAACCGCGACTACACGCTGGTGCTCGGCATCGTGGTTTTCTACGCGGCCCTGATTATCGTGTTGAACCTGGTCGTCGACCTGCTGTATCGCCTGATGGACCCGAGGATCGGCGCCGGATGAGTATGCCGGCGGCTGCCGGACCGCTGATGCGGCACATCAAAGGCAGCGGTACTCTGCGGTGGACCGGAGCCGTGCTGGCGATCATCGCGATCCTCGCCTTTGTCGGTCCGTCGATCAGCCCCCACGATTACCGCGGCACCGACTTCGACGCACGCTTGCAGCCGCCGACTCCTGCCGACTTCCACGTGTTCGGCACCGACGACCTGGGCCGCGACCTGTTCGTCCGGACCCTCTCCGGCACGCGCGTGACGCTGCTGGTCGCGGTGGTCGCGAGCCTGGTCAGCCTGGTCATCGGCGTCGCCTGGGGCGCGATCGCGGGTTACGCGGGCGGCAAGATCGACGCGGTCATGATGCGCATAGTCGATGCGCTCTACGCCTTACCGTTCATCTTCCTCGTCATCCTGCTCATGGTCGCTTTCGAGCGGAACTTCCTGCTGATCTTCGTGGCGATCGGCGCGATCAACTGGCTGGACATGGCGCGTATCGTTCGCGGCCAGACCCTCAGCCTGAAAGAACGCGACTTCGTCGCCGCGGCGCGGCTGATGGGCGTCGGACCTGCGGCCATCCTGTGGCGCCACATCACGCCCAACCTGCTCGGCGTCGTCGTGGTGTACCTCACCCTGACCATCCCGCAGGCAATACTCGTCGAATCCTTCCTGAGCTTCCTCGGTCTCGGCGTGCAGGAACCGGAGACGTCGCTGGGCGCGCTGGTGAACGACGGCGTCGCCCAGATGGAACGGGCGCCATGGCTGCTCCTGATACCTTGTAGCCTGCTGTCACTCATTCTCCTCTGCTTCAACTTCATGGGCGACGGCCTCCGCGACTTGCTGGACCCGCGGCGCCGGGGCGGCACGTGAGCCTGCTCGCCGTCGAGAGCCTCCGAATCAGCTACCCGGGGGCACGGGAGCCTGCGGTCGATGGCGTCGACCTCACGCTGAACGCCGGTGAGTCGCTGGGCATTGCAGGTGAATCCGGTTCCGGCAAATCGCAGACCGCACTGGCCATCATGGGGCTGCTGCCGCGCGCCGCGAACGTGCGAGGCAGCGTGCGCTTCGACGGCTGCGAACTGCTCGGGAAAAGCGACGCGCTGCTCAACCGATTCCGCGCCCGGCGCATCGCGATGGTTTTCCAGGATCCGCAACAGGCACTGAATCCTTACCTCACGATCGGGGAGCAACTCGGGCGGGTGCTGCGCGAACACCGGATGGCAGCCGCACGCAAACTCATCGGCGCCGGCCTGGAACTGCTGGAGCGCGTCGGGCTGCCCGAGCCGGACCGGCAGTGGCGATCTTATCCGCACCAGTTGTCGGGCGGCATGCGCCAGCG
>DATABW010000302.1:0-3188 GCA_036259375.1 Woeseiaceae bacterium | reverse complement strand
GCGGAAATAAAGCGGACCGCAGGGCCCGCAGGGCCCGCAGGGAGCCATTCCGCAAAGGGCACCCCCCGGTCACGGCTCCGCGAGCTGCAAAGGCCAAGCCCCCGATCGCGGCTCCGCCAGCCACGGGAGTACGCTAACCGGATGTGCCGAGGAGCGTCGTGTCGATCAGGTCGCAGAGGCAGTGGATGACGACCAGGTGCACCTCCTGGACCCGCGCCGTGCGATTCGCCGGTACGCGGATCTCAACGTCATCGTCGGCGAGCAGGCCCGCCATTCGGCCCCCGTCACGGCCGGTCAGTGCCACGATTTTCATGGCCCGTTCGTGGGCTGCGACGATCGCCCGGCAGACGTTCTCCGAGTTACCGGACGTCGAGATGGCGAGTAGCACGTCGTGCTGCCGGCCGAGGGCGCGGACCTGCTTGGCGAAAATGTCCTCGTAGGAATAGTCGTTCGCGATCGAGGTCAAGGTGGAGGTGTCGGTGGTCAGGGCGACCGCCGGCAGGCCGGGACGTTCCATCTCGAACCGGTTCAGCAGTTCAGAGGAAAAATGCTGCGCGTCGCCGGCGGAGCCGCCGTTGCCGCAGGAGAGGATCTTGCCTTCCTCGAGCAGCGCCTGGCTGAGGAGTTGCCCCGCTCCGGCAATGCTCGGGCTGAGTTGCTCGGCCGCAGCCTGCTTGATCGCGATGCTCTCCGCGAAGTGTTCTCTCACTCTGGTTTCGGCGTCCATCAGTACCCGATCAGCTCCCCGGTCGAAAGGCATCCCGCAGCCATTGTAGCTCGTATCGATCCGGCGACGGCCCATCCAGCGCGACGACGTCAAAGCGCACGGGGTGATCGCGGAACGCCGGCCGGCGCGAAAGGAAGAAGCCGGCGGCGCGTGCCAGCTTCTGCTGCTTGCGCGGATCCACGGACTCGACTGCCGATGCGAAGCGGCTGACCTTGCGGGAACGCACCTCGACGAACACGAGGCTCTGCCCGTGCAGCATGACCAGGTCGATTTCGCCGAGGCGGCAGCGGAAATTGCGCGCGATGAGGGTGAGGCCCCGAGATTCGAGATGCTCCAGCGCCGTGTCTTCGGCTCGCTGCCCGGCGAGGGCCCTTGGCTGTGTCATCCGTGACTCCGTTCAGCCCGCCTGAGCGACCTTACGGCGGGAAACCCGCAGCATCCTCCTGCAGCCGTTCGGGCTCGAGTTCCGGGGCAGGGCGCATAGCCACCGGTTCGCCGCGCACGAACTTCGCCCACGCGAGCCGCCGGTGCACGCGCCCCTCGTCGTCCAGGTACAGACGTCCGGTCGCGCCCGCGAACTCGGGCACAGGACCCGTGCGCGCATTGAACAGCTCGGAAATCAGGTGATACGCGTCATATCCCATTGCGTGCAATCGGCCGAGCCGCCTGTCGCCCGGCCAGAACCGGTTGTAGAGCGCGGGCAGTTCGGCGAACCACGCGTGCGGCGATACGACCCACGGGGTGTCGGCGAACATGATGCCGTTCAGGTCCGAGTCCGGCCGGCCGTCCATCGCGTAGATAAACGAAGTCGAATAGACGGGTAACTCGCCCGCGTAATGAAACTTGAGTTGCGACTTGAGCAGCCTGCCGGCGCCGGGATCCGCGGCAAGGAACACGAATTCCGCGTCCTGGCGCCGCCGCGGGTCGAACTGCAACGGCTGGCCGATGTTGGCGCGCAGCCTGCGGTACCGCTGCACGCTGTCGGTCAATTCCAGCAGTCCCTCGATCTCGATCGAGAAGTCCTGGTCCTGGGGCGAATAGCTGCGGTACGCGAGAAGCAGGCCGCCTTCGTTCTCGAACGCCGTGGCGAAACTCGATAGCACGCGACGGCCCCAGTCGTTGTTGGGAATGAGCGCAACGGCGCGGCTGTACCCGTCCGCTATCGCGCGCTGCGCCGCGGAGACTGCCTCGTCCTCGGGCGACAGGGCGAACTGGTACAGGCCCGGCGGCGCCGTTATCTCGTCGGGCAGGTAGTTCAGCGTGAGCACAGGCACCGGCAGAGCCTCCGCCGTTACCAGCTCCGCGACGCTCGACCGCAGCAAAGGACCGACGACGAATTCGGCGCCGTCCTCGACGGCGCGCCGGTAAGCCGCTGTGGCACCGCCCGCACCGGCAGCGTCGTACACCCGCACCTGTTGTTCGTCATTGAAGTCCGCGCTCGCGGCAAAGTACGCACCCAGGAACCCGTTGCGGATCGCCTCGCCGGCGCCGGCATTGTCACCGCTCAGCGGCAACAGCAGTGCGATCTGGCTTGGAAGCTCCAGCGAACCGCGGTCGGCCACCTGCAGCTCGTCCAGCACGCTGTGCGCCGGGTGCTCGTCGTAGTCGTCGGCCCACCGGGCAACGCCGTTCGCCCAGCCGATGCCCTGCCGGCCGGTCGACGTGGCCAGCGCGCCGAGCTCGAGCCAACCTTTGACGACGGGATTGTGCACCCGGTCGGCGGCCGCTCTCAGCGTTCGGGCATCACTGACCAGCAGTCCCGCCCATAACCGCCGGGCGTTGGCTTCGATCTCATCGGCGCCGTCGAGCCAGGCTTCCCTCTGGATGTAGAGTTCGACGGCGCGCACGGGATCGTCTTTCTGGAACCAGGCATCGGCGCGCAACGCTTCACTGCGGGACCGGTAGCGCAACGGCAGTGCCTGCCGGCTCAACGGTTCCAGCAGGCGCAGTGCGTCGTCCGGTTCGCCCTCCCAAAGCGCCAGCGCCGCCGCGTTCATTGTCCAGAGCCATGCCAGCTCGCCGTCGGCGGGGCGGGCCACGCTGCGAAGCGCCGTCCGGGCGCGCCGGCCATCGCCTGCCTCCAGCCACTGCTCGACTGCGAGCAGTGTGTAGCGATCCCGTTCGGCACCAGCGGCCTCGCGAGCAAGCGTTATGTACTGTGCTGCCGCCACCTGGTGCTCGCCGCTCGCGGCCGCTTCGATTGCTTGCTGCTCCGGCTGTCCGCCGGCCGGCCCAGGTGTGGCACAGCCGCTCATGGCCGCGATCAGGAGCGCCGCGAGCAGGTTACATGCCACAATGGCCAGCGATGGACGTCGTCGTTTCATGGTGGCGGGTGACAGCAGGCTCATGTAGGGCGCAGGGTGACCGGTGAATGTCGGCGATCGGGTCGTCAAGTGATCTTTCCAGAGTGATCCAAGGCACGCTGTTCGTCGTTGCAACGCCGATCGGCAATCTCGCCGAC
>DATABW010000301.1:0-2000 GCA_036259375.1 Woeseiaceae bacterium | reverse complement strand
GGTAGACGTAACGGAGCATGCCGACGTCGAGCGTGAAGCCGGGCGACACTTCGCCGGTCCAGCCGGCATAGAGATCCAGCTCGAGCTCGCCGAGGATGTCCGTGCCGCCGTCGTCGATCGACGAGGCCCAGGCACCGACATAGAAGCCGCTCGAGTGATTGGCGTTGATCGTGCCCTGGACGGCCGGATCGCCGCCAGAGGCCGAAAGGCCGCGGAAGCGGTAATCGGTGACGCCCTGGACGTAGCCGGAAAGGGTGATGTCGCCAGGGACCAGGTCACCCTGGGCAAGCGACGGTGATGCAGTCAGCGCCAGGCTGAGGGCAATGCCCGCCGGAGCGGTTCGGATGGACGTGCGCATATTAATTGGTTCCCTTCCAATTTCTCGCCTCGTCCCACCTGCGAAAGTCCCCGTCGTCTCGTTGCACTGGACGACGGTGGAAACTGCGTCCTTGCTGCCGTCTCATGCTGCATTGCACAAGAGATTACGCACCCCGGCCGGATTCAGCCTGGGGTAAGTGTCATTTTCGCATCACGTCTCTTGAACCCCGCGGGCGCGCGGCGGAACCGCGAGTTCCAGGTTGCGTTTGCGAATGGCTCCGACCACGGCCGCGGAGTTGCTTCAAATACCTCTTATCTTGCCGTGACACTGCTTTGCCGACGCTTGAAAACCGATGATACGCCGTTTCCGCACCTACCTGGCTCCGCGCCCAGTCAAGCCTCAGGCGGCAGTTCCGGAAGGTCAGCGGGTCTATGCCGTGGGCGACATCCATGGTCGGCGCGATCTTTTCGAAAAGCTGATCGCGCTGATCGAAGCCGACGACGCGGCTCGCGGCCCGGCCGAGACAACGGTGATCTTGCTCGGCGATCTGATCGATCGCGGTCCCGAAAGCGCGGGCGTGGTCGATGCCGCTCGCGCCTGGGGTGAACGACGGCGGGTGCGGGCAATCGCCGGCAATCATGAAGAGATGCTGCTGAAGAGCTTCGAGCGCATCGACACCCTGCGTCACTTCCTCCGCTACGGCGGTCGGGAAACCGTGCTCAGCTATCCGATCAGCGATTCGCTTTATGAGCAGATGAGCTATGAGGAGTTGCAGGCCTTCCTGCCCGAGCTGATCCCCGCGGAACACATCGCCTACTTCGAAGCGATGGAGGACCGGATCGCCATCGGCGACTACGTGTTCGTGCACGCCGGCATCCGCCCCGGTGTCGCGATGGACGATCAGAAGATTTCCGACCTGCGCTGGATCCGCGAAACCTTCATCGACGACTCGCGCGATCACGGAGTCGTCGTCGTCCACGGGCACACCATCTCGCACGAGGTGGAAGAAAGGCCGAACCGGATCGGCATCGATACCGGCGCGTTCATGAGCGGCCGTCTGACCGCGCTCGGCCTTGAAGGCACCTCCCGCTGGTATCTCACCGCACGCGAGGCTAACGCCCCCGCAGGGTGACGCGCGGGGAGAAACGCCAGCCATGAAGATTGCGATGGTCGGGGCCGGTTACGTCGGCCTTGTGTCGGGGGCCTGCTTCGCCGACTTCGGTCATGACGTGGTTTGTGTCGACAAGGAGCCCTCGCGGATCGAGCGCCTTCGCGCCGGGATCATGCCGATCTACGAGCCTGGACTTGACGAGTTGGTGCAGCGCAACGTCGCGGCCGCTCGGCTCTCGTTCGCCACCGAGCTTGGCGGTGCGGTCGATGGAGCGCAGGCGGTGTTCATCGCCGTCGGCACGCCTTCCCGGCGCGGCGATGGTCATGCCGACCTGTCCTTCGTTCACGCCGCTGCCGGCGAGATCGCGCAGGCCCTGACTGGCGAAACGGTGGTCGTGACCAAGTCGACTGTCCCGGTCGGCACCGGCGACGCGGTCGAGCGCATTCTGCGGGACTCGGGCACATCGCACCGCTTTTCAGTCGTTTCCAACCCCGAGTTCCTGCGCGAAGGCGCGGCCATCGCCGGTGCCGACCGGGACAGTCGACTTGGTCACAACCACCGTTTCGCCCG
>DATABW010000300.1:0-10019 GCA_036259375.1 Woeseiaceae bacterium | reverse complement strand
GGCATGACAGCCTCCGGAAAATTCACGGCGTGGCGGATGTTGCCGTTCTCGAGATAGTCGCGGAGGTTCTCCGCCACCATGATGGCGCAATTCTCCTCGGCTTCCGTCGTCGAGGCGCCGAGGTGCGGCAAGGCCGTTACTTTGGGGTGGTGGAGGAGTTCCGGCGCCGGGAAATCGCACACGTAGGCGTGCAGGCGTCCCGCGTCCAGCGCGGCCAGCACCGCGGCATTGTCGACGACTCCGCCCCGCGCGAAGTTGATCAGCACGCCCCCCTGCGGCATCAGGGCAAGACGATCGCGGTTGACGAGCTGGTGAGTGGATTCCACCAACGGCACGTGCACCGTGATCGCGTCGGATAATTTGAACAGCCGGTCGAGCGTGTCGACCTCCTGCACGCCGGACGACAACTGCCACGCGCGCTTGACCGTGATGTCCGGATCGAATCCGACCACCTTCATGCCGAGCGCCAGCGCCACATTGGCCACTTCCACACCGATCGCGCCCAGGCCGATGACGCCCAGGGTCCGGCCCGGCAATTCGAAGCCGACGAACTGCTTCTTGCCGGCTTCGACGGCTTTCGACAGCTCGTCACCTGTCCCCTCAAGGCTCCGCACGTAATCGCGGGCATTCCCGATATTCCGTGCCGCGAGCAGCAGCCCGGCCACGACGAGCTCCTTGACCGCATTGGCATTGGCGCCCGGCGCGTTGAACACCGGAACGCCACGCTCGCTCATCGCGGTGATCGGAATGTTGTTGACGCCGGCGCCGGCGCGCCCGATGGCCGCCACCGAGTCCGGGATCTCCATATCGTGCATGTTGTACGAGCGCACGAGAATGGCGTCGGGCCGGGAAATATCGGAAGCCACCTCGTAGCGCTTGCGCGGAAAGCGGCGCAGGCCGGCTACGGCGATGTTGTTGAGCGTGCGTATTCTGAACATGGAAAACCTTGTCTGATCCTGCACTGTAGGAAGCTGTCTCACGGCTAGGTGCGTAGACGCCGGGTCGCCCGTGAGACGGGCTCCTACACGCGCCCTTCGAACTCCTGCATGAAGTCGACCAGCGCGTCGACACCCGCCTCGGGCATGGCGTTGTATAGGGAGGCGCGCATGCCGCCGACGGCGCGATGGCCGCGCAGGTTCGTGAGCCCCGCCGCTTCGGCTTCGCCGAGAAATTTTGCATCGAGCGCCGGATCGTCCAGCACGAACGGCACGTTCATCCAGGAGCGGCAGTCCGGACGAACGGGATTGCTGTAGAAGGGCGATGCATCGATGGCGGCGTACAATTTGCGCGCCTTGCGTTCATTCACGGCGCCGATGGCCGCGACGCCGCCCTTGCGCTTCAGGTCGGCGAATACCAGCCCGGCGACGTACCACGCGAACGTCGGCGGCGTGTTGCTCATCGAGCCGGAATTCGCGTACGTCGAATAATCGAGGAGCGTCGGCACGCCGTCGCGGGCGCGGCCGACCAGGTCCTTCCGGACGATCACCACGGTAAGGCCGGCGGGCCCGATGTTCTTCTGCGCGCCGGCATAGATGACCCCGAAACGGGAGACGTCGATCGGACGGGAGAGGATGGTGCTCGACATGTCAGCGACCAGCGGCACGTCACCGGTGTCCGGTATAAAGTGGAATTCCACACCGCCGATCGTTTCGTTAGGCGTGTAATGCAGGTAGGCGGCGTCGGCCGACCGCCGCCATTCGTCAAAACCGGGAATATCGCAGTAGTTGCTCCCTGCGGCGTCGGCGGCTACGTTCACGTCATTGAAACGGCGCGCCTCGGCAATCGCTTTCTTCGACCAGTGGCCGGTATTGACGTAATCCACCTTGTCGCCGGTCGCCGCGAGATTCAGCGGTGCCATCGCGAACTGCAAGGTGGCGCCGCCCTGCAGGAACAGCACGTTGTAATCGTCCGGGATCGAGAGCAGGTCCCGCAGGTCCTGCTCCGCCTGCTCCGCTACCGCCACGAATTCCCGGCTGCGGTGACTCACTTCCATCACCGACATGCCGGCGTGCCAATCAGGGATATCCTCGCGGATCTGCTCCAGCACCTCGGCAGGAAGCACCGCCGGCCCCGCACTGAAATTGAACCGGTGCCGGACTTGCATTATTTGCCCTTTGGCCATAGCGACAGCCGCTGCCTACCCAAATTGCCAAAAGGCAAATAATGCAAGTCCGGCACCCGAGGAGCTCCTATTCCACTTCGACCATTTCGATTCGTGCCAGGCCTACCAGGCGCTGGCCGTCCTCTACGCGGATCAGGCGTACGCCTTGCGTGTTGCGCCCGATGATCGAAATCTCGGCCACGGGCGTGCGGACGAGCGTGCCGCTGGAGCTGATCAGCATGATCTCGTCGTCATCCATGACCTTGAGGGCGCCGACCGTGCGGCCGTTGCGCTCCGTCGTCTGGATCGCGATCACGCCCTGGCCGCCGCGGCCCTGCACCGGGAATTCGTCCATGGCCGTGCGTTTGCCGAAGCCGTTTTCAGTCGCCGTCAGCAACATGCCGTCGCCGACGATCGTCAGCGCAATGACTTCGTGCTCGCGCGCAAGCCGGATGCCGCGCACGCCCGCCGCGCCACGACCCATCGCGCGCACGTCGCCTTCGGTGAACCGGATCGCCTTGCCGTTGCTCGCGACCAGCATGATTTCCTGCTTGCCGTCGGTGATCGCGACATCCACCAGCCGGTCGTCGTTGCGCAGGTCGATCGCGATGATGCCGCTGGAGCGCGGCCGCGAGAACAGGCTGAGCGGCGTTTTCTTCACCCGCCCCGCGCTGGTGGCCATGAACACAAAGCTGCCGGCATCGAACTGGCGGATCGGCAGCACTGCGTTGATCCGCTCATTCTCGCCGAGCGGCAGCAGGTTGACGATGGGCTTGCCGCGCGAGCCCCGGCTTGCCTGCGGCACCTGGTAAACCTTCAACCAGTACAGCTTGCCCCGACTGGAAAAGCAGAGCAGCGTGTCGTGTGTGTTCGCGACGAACAGCTTGTCGATGAAGTCCTCGTCCTTCACTCGCGCCGCCGAACGCCCGCGGCCGCCGCGGCGCTGAGCCTGGTAATCGTCGATCGGCTGCGCTTTCGCGTAGCCGCCGTGCGACAGGGTGACCACGACTTCTTCCGGCGGAATCAGGTCCTCCATGCTGAGGTCGCTGTGATCCACGACGATCTCCGTGCGCCGCGCGTCCCCGAACGTGTCCCGCACCTCCACCAGTTCGGCCTTGATCACGCGCAGCAACTCGTCGGGATCGGCCAGTATCCTCGAAAGATCCTTAATCTTGTCAAGAATCTCTTTATATTCGTTGAGGATTTTCTCCTGCTCCAGGCCCGTCAACCGGTGCAGGCGAAGGTCCAGTATCGCCTGGGCCTGCACTTCGGACAGCCGGTAGCGGCCGTCGATCAGTCCGCTGCCTTCCGGCAGCAGGTCGGGTCGGGTGTCGATGGCGCCTGCCCTTTCCAGCATGCCGGTGACTGCCCCGGGCGCCCAGTCGCGCGCGACCAGGCCCTGCTTCGCTTCCGCCGGCGACGGCGACGCCTTGATGAGCGCGATCACCTCGTCGATGTTCGCGAGCGCGACGGACTGGCCTTCCAGGATATGCGCGCGGTCGCGCGCCTTGCGCAGGTCGAAGATCGTGCGCCGGGTAACGACCTCGCGCCGGTGCGACAGGAAGGCTTCCAGCACCTGCTTGAGGTTCATGAGCTTCGGCTGGCCTTCATGCAAGGCCACCATGTTGATACCGAACACGCTCTGCAACGGCGTCTGCTTGTACAGGTTGTTCAGGATGACGTCGCTCACTTCACCGCGGCGCAGCTCGATCACGATGCGCATCCCGTCCTTGTCGGACTCGTCGCGCAATTCGGTGATGCCCTCTATGCGCTTTTCGCGGACGAGATCGGCAATTTTTTCGATCAGCCGCGCCTTGTTCACCTGGTAAGGGAGCTCGGTGACGATGATCGCTTCCTTGCCGCGCTGGTCGATGGTCTCGACCGAGGTCCTGGCGCGGATGAAGACGCGTCCGCGCCCCGTGCGATAAGCGGCGGCAATGCCCTGCGCGCCGTTGATGATGCCGGCGGTCGGGAAATCCGGGCCGGGCATGTGCTCCATCAGGCCCGCGACGTCGATGGCCGGATCCTCGATCAGCGCGAGTGCCGCGTTTACGGTCTCGGTGAGATTGTGCGGCGGGATGTTCGTGGCCATCCCGACCGCGATGCCCGAAGAGCCGTTGACCAGCAGGTTCGGGATCCGCGTCGGCATGACGACCGGCTCCGATTCCGAGCCGTCGTAGTTGTCGACGAAATCGACCGTTTCCCGGTCGAGGTCGGCGAGGATTTCGTGCGCGATGCGCGCCATCCGGACTTCGGTGTAACGCATGGCGGCCGGCATGTCGCCGTCCACCGAGCCGAAGTTGCCCTGCCCGTCGACCAGCATGTAGCGCATCGAGAACGGCTGCGCCAGGCGCACAATAGTGTCGTACACGGCGGTGTCGCCGTGCGGATGGTATTTACCGATGACGTCGCCGACGACGCGGGCGGATTTCTTGTACGGCTTGTTGTAATCGTTGCCGAGCTCGCGCATCGCGTGCAGCACGCGCCGGTGCACCGGTTTCAGCCCGTCCCGGACGTCCGGCAGGGCCCGCCCCACGATCACGCTCATCGCGTAGTCGAGGTACGACTGCTTCATCTCGTCTTCGAGACTTCGGGACAGTATCTCCTGCGCAATTGCCATAAACGACTCACAAATCCGGAGCGACCCCGCCCCGGGGGCGGAATTCAGAAATCAGAGAACCGGGTTCAGTTCGGAATCCCCGGGCTGGCCGAGGGTGACGTGCAGCACCTAAATCCGACCCGGAATAATACCATAGCCGGGCGCGCCTGTAGGAGCCTGCCTTGCGGTCGACTCCACCCCACACGACAGGCCATCGCACGCATGCGGGCTCCTACAGCGCGTGGACAAACCCGGTATCATCCGTCGCATGCAGCACTGTGACACGTTGATCCTGCCCCACTGGTGCGTGCCGGTGGAGCCTGCCGGGACGGTGCTCAGCGATCACGCAGTGGCAGTCCGCGACGGGCGAATCGTGGAAGTGCTGCCGACCGCTGAGGCCAAGAAAAAGTACAAGCCGGGCGTCATCGTAGACCGGCCCCATCACCTGCTGATCCCGGGGCTCGTCAACGCGCACACGCACGCCGCCATGACCCTGTTTCGCGGTATCGCCGACGACCTGCCACTGGAGCGCTGGCTGGCGGACGGCATCTGGCCGAACGAGAAGCGCTGGGCAAGCGCCGAAATGGTGCGGGACGGCACGCGCCACGCGATCGCCGAAATGCTGCTGTCGGGTGTCACCTGCTTCAGCGACCAGTATTTCTTCCCCGAGGTCGTGGCGAGCACCGCGGCCGAGTGCCACATGCGTGCCATTATCGGTACGCCGGTGATCGATTTCGCGACTGCCTGGGCGGCCGACGCTTCCGAATGCCTCGCCAAGGGCGCCGAGCTGGTGCACGACCGCTATGCCGACGACCCGCTGATCGGCAGTTGCTTCACTCCGCATTCGACATACGTCGTGTCCGACGCTGCGTTCCGGGAACTGCGCGTGTTGGCGGACCAGCTCGACGTGCAGGTGCAGATCCACCTGCACGAAACCGCGCACGAGGTCGAGGACGCGGTCCGGACCACCGGCAAACGGCCGCTCGACCGGCTAAGGGAACTCGGCTTCGTCAACTCCTCGTTGATGGCCGTGCATGCGGTGCACCTGACCGATGAGGAAATAGACGAGCTGGCCGGCGCCGGCGTTGCCGTCGCGCATTGCCCGCGATCCAACCTCAAGCTCGCGAGCGGCATTGCCCGCGTGTCCGCGATGCGGGCGGCCGGCATTACGGTCGCCCTCGGCACGGACGGGGCCGCGAGCAATAACGTGCTCGATATGCTGAGCGAAATGCAAACGGCAGCCCTGCTCGCCAAAACGCAGGTCGGCAATGCGGCGGCGCTGACGGCCGTGGAAGCGCTGGTCATGGCGACGCTCGACGGCGCCCGGGCGCTCGGACTCGACGAGGTAACCGGCTCGATCGTGGCCGGCAAGTGGGCGGACCTCGCCTGCGTCAATCTGCTCAGCCTGAACAGCCAGCCGGTCTACGATCCGGTGTCGCAGCTCGTATACACTGCCCGTCCGGAGCAGGTCACGGACGTCTGGGTGGCGGGACGCCAGCTCGTCGATCACCGGCGGCTGACCGGCATCAACGAAACCGATATTTTGCGGCGCAGCGCGGAATGGCAACAACGTATCGCCGCGGAAACGGGCAGACCTGATAACGAGCCAACGTAAAACGCAGCAGCCCTTTTCACGGGCGACCGGGCCATGAACACAGCACAGAACATCGACCAAAACGAAATTGAACGCTTCGACGCGCTCGCCTCCCGCTGGTGGGACCCGGAAAGCGAGTTCCGACCGCTGCACGATATCAATCCGCTCCGGCTCGGCTACATCCGCGAGCGGGCGGAGCTGGCCGGCCGACGCGTCGTCGACATCGGGTGCGGCGGCGGGATTCTCAGCGAAGCCATGGCGGCGGCCGGCGCGATCGTCACCGGCATCGACATGGCGCCGGCGCCGCTCGCCGTTGCAAAGCTGCACAGCTCGCAAAGCGGCGTGCAAGTCGAGTACCTGCAGTCGACCGCCGAGGAGCTCGCGGCCGATCGCGCGGCGCAGTACGACGTCGTCACCTGCCTGGAAATGCTGGAGCACGTGCCCTCGCCCTCTTCCGTCGTGGCGGCCTGCTCGCGGCTGGTGCGTCCGGGCGGTCATGTCTTTTTCGCCACGATCAACCGTAACCCGAAATCCTTCGCGCTCGCGATCGTCGGCGCCGAATACCTGCTGCGGCTCCTGCCGCGCGGGACGCACGAATATGCGAAGTTCATCCGGCCTTCCGAGCTGGCCGCCTGGGGTCGCGATGCCGGCCTCGAGCTCGCTCACAGTAGCGGCATGCACTACAACCCGCTGACGCGCGAGTACTCCCTCGGGGCGAACGTCGACGTGAACTACCTGATGCACTTCACGCGCCCGGACACCGAATGACGGACACGCGCGCCGCGACCGCTCGACGAGCGGACGCCATCCTGTTCGACCTCGACGGCACCCTCGTCGACACGGCGCCGGACATGGTGGCGATCCTCACGCAACTGCAGAAGGACAACGGCTGCGAGCCGTTGCCCTACGAAAGGGCGCGCTCGCACGTCTCGAACGGGGCGATGGGACTGATCCGGCTGGGCTTTGCCAACGCCTCCGAAGCGGAACGGGAACGCCTGCACGGTGAGTATCTCGAACTTTACGAACGGGCCCTTTGCGTGGGTTCCACGCTCTTCCCGGGCCTCTCCGAGCTGCTCGACCGGCTGGATGCGAATTCCCTCCCCTGGGGTGTCGTCACGAACAAGCCGCAACGCATGACCGAGCCCCTGCTCGAACAGCTGGGACTGGGCAAGCGACTCGCTTGCACGGTCAGCGGCGATACGCTGCCGGAGCGCAAGCCGCACCCCGCACCGCTGCTCCTGGCCTGTAAGATAATGGACGTCGCGCCCGCCAGGACGGTCTACGTAGGCGACGCGGCGCGCGACATCACCGCGGGCCGGGCAGCGGGCATGCGGACGATCGCGGCGGCGTATGGCTATGTCACGGAAGAAGACGATCCGGCCGCGTGGGGAGCCGATCTCATCGCTGCCGGTACCGCGGAACTGACGGGGCTCCTTCTAAACGCCGTCGGCCTGGACGACTGCAGCACCTTTGGGGGGACCGATGCCGACATTCACGCTTGACCCGCAGTACCTCGAGATCGGCGGACCGTCGCTTGCGGCCGGCCTGTTGCTCGGCTGGCTGATAACCTGGCTTTTCACCCGCGGACGGCGCCGCCGGCTGCAGCAGGAACTGGCGGTGCTCGAGCTGCGTGTGAAGGACCAGGAGGCCCTGCAGCGCGAGCGCGAGTCCGCGTTCGACGCCGCCACCAGCCGGCTCACGGCCGCGTTCCACGATCTTGCGAACCAGTCCCTCAAAGCCAACAGCGAGACCTTCCTGAGGCTCGCGGAGCAGAATCTCGGCACGCAGCAGGAGAAGGCAAAGCGCGAACTGGGCGAACGCGAGCAGGCGGTGGAGAACCTCGTCAAGCCGATCCGGGACGCGCTGCAGCAGTCGCAGCAGCAGATCGCCGAGCTGGAGAAGGCGCGTGCCGAAGCCTATGGCGGCATCCGGCAGCAGCTCGAGAACATGCAGCTCAACCAGGCGACGCTCGCCGAGGAGACGAAGAACCTCGTGAATGCGCTGCGGCGCCCGCAGGTTCGGGGCCGCTGGGGCGAAATCACGCTGCGCCGCCTGGTCGAGATCGCCGGAATGGTGGAGCACTGCGACTTCAACGAACAGGTGCAGAACGCCACGGACGATAAGGTCATCCGGCCGGACATGATCGTGCGCATGCCGGATCGCCGCGAGCTGGTCGTGGACGTGAAGACGCCGCTGGAAGCGTATCTCGAAGCGATGGAGTCTAAGGACGACACCCAGCAAAAAGCCTGCCTCGAGCGGCACGCGCGGAACCTGCGCGAGCATATTCGCAAGCTGGCGAGCAAGACCTACTGGGATCAGTTCGCGCAAAGCCCGGATTTCGTCATCCTGTTCATTCCGGGCGACCAGTTCCTGAGCGCGGCACTGAACGAAGACCCGGAGCTGATCGAATCGGCGCTTGCCCAGCAGATCATCCTGGCGACGCCGACGAGCTTCGTCGCGTTGCTGAAAGCGGTTGCCTACGGGTGGCGGCAGGTCGCGCTGGCGAAGAACGCGGAAGAGGTGCAGCGGCTCGCGCGCGCCCTTTACAACCGGCTGACGGTGTTCGTGGGCCACCTGAACCGGGTCGGCCGGCAGCTCGCGAGCAGTGTCGACCATTACAACCGGGCGGTGGGTTCGCTCGAGCGCAACGTCCTGCCGGGGGCGCGGAAATTCGTGGAGCTCGGCATGCGGCCGAAGAAGGAGCTGGAGCAGCTCGAGCCGCTGGAGTCGTTGCCGCGCTCGATGATCGAAAGCGCCGCGGAGAACGAGGACGTCGGCGACGATCTCATCGATGAGGATCCGGATGCGGCGGCCGCCGTCCTGTCGGAAAAGCCGGCCTCCGGCTAGACTCGCATAGCCCATGGACCCGAAGTCATACGAATACCCTGCCGGCATTCTCGATGACCGCGTGATCCTCATCACCGGCGCGAGCGACGGCATCGGCAAGGCCCTCGCGGTCTGCGCCGCACGGCTGGGCGCCCGGGTCATCCTGCACGGGCGCAACGTGAAAAAGCTGGAAGCCGTATACGACGAGATAACGGCGTTGAAGCAGGCTGCACGGCCGTCTATTGCCGTGCTGGACCTCGCCACCGCCGACAGCGCGGGTTACCTGTCGCTCGCGGAAAGTGCCGAGAAGGAATTCGGCCGGCTCGACGGACTCGTGCAGAACGCCGGGATCCTCGGTCCGCGGCTTTCGATCGAGCAGTACGATGCCGCGGAATGGCAGCGAGTCATTCACGTGAACCTCACCGCTGCATTCGCGCTGACACAAGTGCTGCTGCCGCTGCTGAGGAACTCGGCGGATCCGTCCGTCATCTTCACGACCAGCGGCGTCGGGCGCCGGGCGCGGGCTTACTGGGGTGCCTACTCCGTGTCGAAGTTCGGCATCGAGGCGCTGTCGCAGATCGTGGCTGACGAGAACAAGCACGTGCCGATCCGCGTCAACTGCGTGAATCCTGGGCCGACGCGCACCGACATGCGCCTGCAGGCTTATCCGGCGGAGGACCGGGACCGCTTGAAGGCGCCGCAGGAGGTCCTCCCTGCCTATATTTACCTGCTCGGACCCGACGGTAAAGGGATCACCGGACAGAGCCTGGATGCCCAGTAGAAGTGCCGGGTTCGGCTCCTGTCCTGAGGTTCGCTGTGCTAACCTTCGAAGCACTAGAACGAAGCGGGCGTTGAAGTCACAGGGCCAGCTCCGGCCCGCGTCTCTTAAAGTCTTTTCC
>DATABW010000299.1:0-1873 GCA_036259375.1 Woeseiaceae bacterium | reverse complement strand
GCTCTGCGAATCGAGGTACGGACCGGGGGGCAAGGCATGGAACGGCGCAGGGCTGGCCGCCGCGCTGCGTTCGGTGAAAGTGGAAGAGGCTGGCGACACGCAGCCGGCAGACGTGCTGCCGCCGCTGATGCCGCGGGCCTGACAGGCAGGAGCCCGTCCTGCGGGCGGGCCGGCGTCTTACCCTTCAGTCGTCCGTGGGACGGGCTCCTGCAACCGGGGTCTCACCACTGACCGGAATTCTCCATAGATGCCCAGGGCTCGGCCGGGGGCAGTGCCCGCCCGCTTTGCAGGAGCTCGATCGAAATGTTGTCGGGAGAACGCACGAACGCCATGTAGCCGTCGCGCGGGGGGCGGTTGATCGTAACGCCGGCGTCCAGCAGCCGCTGGCACACGGCGTAGATGTCGTCGACGGCGTACGCGATATGGCCGAAGTTCCGGCCGTCGCTGTATTCCGATATGTCCCAGTTGTAAGTCAGCTCGATCTGCGCTTCCCGGTCTCCGGGCGCGGCAAGGAACACGAGCGTGAAGCGGCCTTTGTCGTTTTCCGTCCGCCGCAGCTCCTCGAGTCCCAGCTTGTTGCAGTAGAAGTCGAGCGACTTGTCGAGGTCGCTGACCCGCACCATCGTGTGCAGGTATCGCATTGCGTTCTCCCTTTGGTTTTATCTCCAGCCGGTTGAACTGGCGCATAGTATAAGACGACAATGCGGCCTCGCCGGACCCCCCGGCGGGATCCCGATCACCCATTCAATCCGGAAGACGTTGCACCAGATCCGCGCCATCACCATAGACCTCGATGACACGCTTTGGGAGATCGCGCCTGTCATCCAGCGGGCGGAGGCGGAACTCTGGCGCTGGCTGCGCCGCAACTGTCCCGCAGTCTGCGAGCGCTTCACCGCGGACGCCGCACTCGCCGTCCGCGAGCAGGTAATCCAGGAATACCGGGAACGAACACACGATTTCCGATTCCTGCGACGCATGACGCTCACCCGCATGCTCGAGACCTGCGGCTACTCCGACGCCTTCATCGAGGACGCGTTCGAAGTTTTCGACCTGCATCGCAACCGGGTGAAGCTGTATCCCGACGTCGTGCCGGCGCTCGAAAGATTGTCGGAGCGGTTCCCGATCGTCGCGGTAACGAACGGCAACGCCAATCTGCAGACGATCGGCATCCGGCACCTGTTCAGCGATGTGGTCAGTGCCGTGGAGGTCGGCTCTGCGAAGCCCGCGCCCTTGATCTTCGAAGAGGCGGTGCGGCGGGCTGGTGCCGCTCCGATCGAGACCTTGCACGTAGGCGATCATCCGGAGTGCGATATCGCGGGCGCGCAGGGGGCGGGGCTCGCCACGGCCTGGATGAACCGGACGGGAGGCGAGTGGCCGGACCACCTGCCCGCGCCGGACGCGATCGTCACGACCGTGACCGAACTGCACGCAATTCTCGAGCCCTCCGTGCCGGTTGCGAGCCGCTGACCCGGCCGATGACCGTCGAGCCGCTGATACTTTACGTACCAGGCCTCAAATCCAAGCCGCCGCCCGGCATCCACCTCCCGCAGTTGTGGAAGTGCCTCCTCGAAGGCGTGCGGCGCGTCGATGCCGATACGGCCCTCGACATGCAGGATTGCGCGGACGCCTTCGACATCGCCGGCTGGAATTACGACTTCTACGGCGAGCACCGCGACATCGCGCTCGACAAGCCCGGAATCGCACGCGTGTTGCAGCAGCGGGAAGCGACGCGCCAGGACATCGCGGATGCGACCACGTTCGAGCGCCGGGCCTTACGCTGGCTCTATCTCGCCGCCGACCGGCTGCCGTTTCTGATCCCGCAGATCGCCGATGAAAACCTCGAGCTGCACCTGCGCGACCTGCGCCGCTACGT
>DATABW010000298.1:0-2892 GCA_036259375.1 Woeseiaceae bacterium | reverse complement strand
GGATTTGCTCATGTATACTTCGCCTTCGATTTTGCCCGGTCGGATCGTTCCCTGATCTCGCCATCATGTGCGATATGCGACCGTGCCGAAGCGAATCAAGAGCCTGCAAGATTCGGCCGCTTTAGGGAGCAGGCCCCACGGGGTTCAAGTGTAGGCAAAAGAGCGGGCACGGGCAAAGCACCGTCAGGGGTGATGGCACCGGAGGCTTTGGGCGGTCCTCCGGCTGTGCCGGGGGCATTCGGGGGCGAACGGGCGGCTCTTTCTGTTCAGGTAAATCAGCACATTGCGCTAACGAGCTATAATCCACTTTAAAATGGCCAGAGCACAGAACTCAATCAGAGCCCGATCGCGCCTGTCCGACCAGGTGGTACGCACGCTGCGCGAGGGCGCCCTCTGGGTATTCGGGGCGCTGGCGCTTATCCTGTGGGTTGCGCTCTTTACCTACGACCCCGCGGACCCGGGCTTCACGCAGGCCAGCGGTAGCGGCGAGGTTCACAACAGCGTAGGGCGAGTGGGTGCCCTGGTTGCCGATCTCCTGTTCAACTTCTTCGGCCGGCCGGCGTACCTGTTCACCGTGATGGTGGCCTACTTCGGCTGGATGATCTTTCGCGAGCAGCGGACCCGCGAGGAACTGACGCGGGCCGACTTCGCGCTGCGTTTCGGCGGTTTTCTCGCGACGCTGGTGACGAGCTGCGCGCTGGCGACCCTGCATTTCTCAGCGGCCGGATTTCGCGAAACCGCAGGCGGCATCGTCGGGCAAGTGGTCGGTCTTGGCATGCAGTCAGTCATGAAGCTGCTCGGCGCGAGCACCTTGCTGTTCTTCCTGTGGCTCGCGTCTCTGTCGCTCTTCCTCGGCATTTCCTGGCTGAGTGTCATGGACCGGATCGGGCGCTGGTGCTTTGCCGTATGGGAGGGCGCGCGGGTGAAGGTCGGCGAGTGGCGGGACCGCGCCGAGGGCCGGCGCCAGCAGGCGGCCCGGCAGGACGTATTCGAAGCCGAGAAGAAACGCACGCGCGAACGCGTGCCTCCACGCATCGAACCGGTCGTAGCACCGCTGGAACCGAGTGTGCGCGCCGAAAAAGAGCGCCAGGTGCCGTTGTTCGAGCCGCCCTCTGCCGGCGAGCTGCCGCCGCTGTCTCTCCTCGATGACCCGCCGCCGCAGCAGAAGGGCTACTCGGAAGAGTCCCTCGAGGCGATGTCGCGCGTCGTCGAGATGAAGCTCAAGGATTTCGGAATCGAGGTCGAGGTCGTCTCGGTCTCGCCGGGCCCGGTCATCACCCGCTTCGAGCTCGATCCCGCGCCCGGTGTAAAGGTGAGCCAGATCTCCAATCTCGCCAAGGACCTGGCGCGCTCACTGTCGGTTGTCAGCGTGCGCGTCGTCGAGGTGATACCCGGCAAATCCTTCGTCGGGCTCGAGATCCCGAATGAGCATCGAGAACTCGTGACATTGGGCGAGATCCTGAAGTCACGCGCCTACGACGACCTGGCGTCGCCGCTCACCCTCGCGCTGGGCAAGGACATCGGCGGCAATTCCGTCGTCGCCGACCTGTCGCGGATGCCGCACCTGCTGATCGCCGGCACGACCGGCTCCGGCAAGTCGGTGGCTATCAACGCGATGGTGCTGAGCCTGCTCTACAAGGCGAAGCCCGAGCATGTCCGCCTGATCATGGTGGACCCGAAAATGCTCGAGCTCTCCGTGTACGAGGGCATTCCGCACCTGCTGACGCCGGTGGTGACGGATATGAAGGAGGCAGCGAACGCGCTGCGCTGGTGTGTCGGCGAGATGGACCGCCGCTACCGGCTGATGGCGTCCCTGGGCGTGCGCAACATCGGCGGCTACAACCGCAAGGTGCAGGACGCCATCGACTCCGGCAAGCCGCTTCCCGACCCGACGTTCACGCCGCCGCCGTTCGAGGATGACGACCGGCCTATCGAGCACCCGACGCTGACGCCGCTGCCGTTCATCGTCATCATCATCGACGAGCTTGCCGACATGATGATGATCGTCGGCAAAAAGGTGGAGGAACTGATTGCGCGGCTGGCGCAGAAGGCGAGGGCTTCCGGCATCCACATGCTGCTGGCGACGCAGCGGCCGTCCGTCGACGTGATCACCGGCCTCATCAAGGCGAACATCCCCTTCCGCATCGCGTTCCAGGTATCGGCCAAAGTCGACTCGCGTACCATTCTCGACCAGATGGGAGCGGAGAACCTCCTGGGTCACGGTGACATGCTGTACCTGCCGCCGGGCGTCGCGGTACCCGCGCGCGTGCACGGCGCGTTCGTGGCGGATCACGAAGTGCATGCGGTCGTCCGAAACCTGAAAAAAAGCGGGTCGCCCCGCTATATCCAGGAAATTCTCGAGACTCCGGCGAGTCCAACTCCGGGATTGACGGGCATCGATCCGGCACCCGTCGACGAATTCGACGCGGAGCAGGACCCGCTCTACGACCAGGCAGTGCAGGTCGTGATCGAGACCCGCAAGGCCTCCATTTCCGGCGTGCAACGCCGTTTGAAGATCGGGTACAACCGGGCGGCGCGAATGGTTGAGAGCATGGAGCAAGCCGGCCTGGTCGGCCCGCTGCAATCGAACGGCTCGCGCGAAATACTCGTCCCGCCCGCCGCCAAGGACCGAGACTGACAGGGATACTATGGACACGGAGCGCTGCACGAAGTACTCGACCTTTTCTCTCGCGCTTTTCGCGGGTGCACTGCTGTCCCTCTTTACGGATGCAGGCGCCGAGCCCCGGAACGGGAGCGATGTCGGCCGCGAGCTCATCGAGAAATTCGTGACCGAGGTGCGCACGATGAGCGGCCGCTTCGAGCAGAAGCTCGTAGACGAGAACGACGACATCACCGAGAGCTCGAGCGGCCGGTTCGAGCTCATGCGCCCTG
>DATABW010000297.1:0-2277 GCA_036259375.1 Woeseiaceae bacterium | reverse complement strand
CGGTGCCCGACGACAACCCGTTCGTCAACTACACGGAGCAGACTCCGCTGGTCGACGACGTCGGCATTTACCCCCAGGTCTGGTCGCTCGGACACCGCAACCCGCTCGGCATCGCCTTCGACCTGGACGGCCAGCTCTGGGGGATCGAAATGGGCCCTGCGGGCGGCGACGAGTTGAACCTCATCAGGAGGGGCGCGAACTACGGTTACCCGGTCGTTTCCAACGGCGACCACTACGACGGCCGCGAGATCCCCGACCACGACACGCGACCGGCGTTCGAGGAGCCCGCCATCACCTGGACCCCGGTCATTTCGCCGGGCAACCTCATCGTCTATCGCGGGGATCTTTTCCCGGACTGGCGCGGCGATGCGCTGGCCGCCGGCCTGTCCTCGCAAGCGATCGTGCGCATCGATCTCGACGGCGAAGGCGCCCGCGAGGCCGAGCGCTACGACATGGGCGCGCGTATCCGCAGCGTGGAGGAAGGACCGGACGCGGCGCTCTGGGTGCTGGAGGACGGACGCCGCGGCGGGGAGGGGCGCCTGCTCAGGCTGACCCCGAGGAACTGATCACGGGCGGGCCCCACGAGGGGGACCAGCGCCCGCGATCGCGCCCTCCTCACTGCTCGTAGCTGACCCGCAGGTATCCCATCCGTCCGGGCAGGTCGTGCGCGACGAGACTGAGGCCGATCACGCCGCAGGGGAAACAGACCGGCGGATCCTCGTCCAGCAGGTTGTTGACGCCAAGCGCGATGGTCAGTGCGTTACCCGCGAACTCCGGCGTAAACCGGACCTGTACGTCGGTGTACAGGGCCGAGTCGAGCGGTGCGCCGCTGTCCAGCGTCATGTCGTCGACCCAGCGAAACGCCAGGCTGGCGCCCCAGGCCTCGTACAGCCAGTCGAAATTCGTCGTCCAGCGCCACTCCGGGAAGGCGCGCTGGAAGGTCTCGTCCGTGTGCCGGCCGGTCAGGTCCGTCACCGTCACGGACTCGTCGATATTGGCCGTGATCTCCTCGTACTCCTGCAGGTACGAGGCATTGAACTCCGCGCTGAACTGCCCGAAGCCGGTATCGGGGCCCGCATACGCCACCGACACGTCGACGCCCGACGTCTCGATTCCGCCGATGTTCTGCAGCTGGTTGTCGACCACGCCGAGCTGGCCGCTGCTGGTCCGCGGGGTCAGCGAGCAGAACAACGGATCCAGCGTCAGGACGCAGGCGGTGATGACGTCGGCCGGATCGCGGCCCTGGATGGCGTCGTCGATTTCCAGGTTGTAGAAGTCCACCGAGGTCGTCAGGCCTTCGACCCACCGGACGCCGTCGAAACCGGGGCTCCAGACGAAGCCGATCGTCCAGTTGTCGGACGTCTCCGGCTCCAGGTTCTCGTTGCCGGCGGAAACAGCCGAAAGCTGCGGGTTGGCCTGCGTCAGGTTGACCGGCACGCCCAGCGCCGCGCAATTCTCGATGATGTTCTGCGGCTGCGCCGTGTCGCGGCCGCCGTTGGCGGAGCCCGCCAGCGCCAGGACGTCGGCACAGGGATCGAGGAAAGTGAAATCCTCCCGCGCGGCGCCACCGAACAGCTCGCCGATGCCGGGCGCACGCAGGCCGGTCGAGTACGACGCACGGAACGAGAGATCCTCGACCGGCCGCCACAGCGCGCTCGCTTTCCAGGTGCTTTCCGAGCCGAAGGTGCTGTAGTCCGAGGCGCGCGCCGCGAGATTGAGCTCCAGGTAATCGGCAAAGGGCCCGCCTTGCAGCAGCGGCAGGCTCACCTCGCCGTAGAACTCGGTTACGTCGAACTGTCCCGAAGTCGGTCCGGACGGTATGCCCGCGGTCTCGCCGCTGGCGGCGACCGGGTCGGGCCGGAAGAAGCCCTCGTGATCGCGAAACTCCGCGCCGACCGCGAAGCCGGCCTGGCCGCCCGGCAGCTCGATCAATTCGCCCGTCAGGTTCAGGACGAAATCCCGCATCGTCTGTTCGCTGACGTCGCGCTGCGTGAAGGTGACGAAGTCGAGCATCTCCTGCGTGATCGAACCGGTGCCGTCCGGCCCCTGTCCGCCGAAGAAATTGAACGGGACGCAGTTCGGGGTCGCCGCGCACACGTCGGGATCGCCCATCGCCACCTGCAGCCGCGCGGCGTTGTGCGAATTGAATTTCTCCTGCACGCCGCGGTTCTGGCCGTAACTGCCGGTCACGTCCCAGAACATCGCCCGGTCGATGAGCTCGAACTCGCCCGAAAGGGTCGTGCTCAGGAAGTACGTGTTGACGTCCTGGAAGAACAG